>JBOHTH010000363.1:0-10937 GCA_050733535.1 Gemmatimonadaceae bacterium
GGGGCGGCGGCGGGCGCCGCAGCCTTTGCGGCGCGCGCGCGCTTTTCGCGCTCCCAGCGTGCGCGGGCGCGTGCCACCTGATCGTCGGTGAGCGACGTCAGCTGATTCCGGACGACGACATCGAGCGAACGAAGCATCGAAATCGCCTCGTCGTTCGGAATACCGAACTCTCCCGCCAGCTCTTCAACCCGAAGCTTGGTCAAACAATCCTCCCTGATACGCTCACGAAATCAAACTTCCCGCGCGGAATCGACGATTCCGCGAATCCCCTTGGCCAACTGCGCGTCGACAATGCCGATCACCGCGGTCGCGTCCCTCCCCACCGCCGCGCCGAGCGAAGCCGCGCTGACCCCATCCACGATCCGGACTCTCTTCGCTTCGAGCAGCGGGACCACTTTGTCGAGACTGTTTTTCGACGCGTCACGCGCGACGATCGCCAGCTTCAACGTGCCCTTCGACGCAGCTTCCCGCACCCGCTCCACGCCGATCACTGCCAATCGTCCTCTCACGCCGAGTCCAGCGAGCCCGAGCACTCGTTTCCAGGCGGCATCATCGTCCGCCCTCACGGGCGTTCCATCACGCCGCCGCGCCGCCCTCGGGCGCAGCGCCGCCTGATGCGTCGTCGGCGCCACCCTCGGCGGTGACCTCGTTGATGAACGCCATCAGGCGATCCGCTTCCTCCGGCGCGATGCCGGCGAGCTTGAGGAAATCCTCGCGCTCGAGATCGATGATGTCATTCAGCGTCTTGTAACCGCCAGCTTCGAGCACCGCCACCGTGGCCGGCGGAAGGCCCTCGATGTCCGAGAGCTTCACATCCGCGGCTTCCTCACCCTCCTCTTCTGCCAGCGGCGCGAACAGCGGAATGTCGCCGCCGCGCTCGAGCCACTCGCGGCTCGAATAGAGATCGATCTTCCACTCGGTGAGTTCCGACGCGAGCCGCACGTTCTGGCCGTTGCGCCCGATCGCGAGTGAGAGCTGGTCCTCGTCCACGACCGCCTGGATTGTTTTCGTGGCGGCATCGCTGAACACGCGCGCGACCTTGGCCGGCGCGAGCGCGAGCTTTGCAAACCGCTCGGGATCGGACGACCACGGCACGATGTCGATGCGCTCGCCGCCGAGCTCCTGCACGACCGCCTGCACGCGCGAGCCCTTCAGGCCCACGCACGCGCCGACCGGATCGATCGAGTCGTCCCTCGAGAACACGGCGATCTTCGTGCGGCTGCCGACTTCGCGCGACGACGCGCGAATCTCGACGATGCCCTGCTGGATCTCGGGCACTTCGAGCTTGAAGAGCGCCTTCACGAACATTGCATCGCCGCGCGAGAGCACGAGGCGCGGGCCCTTGGGCGTCTCCTCGATCTTCTTGAGAACGGCGCGGATCGGCTCACCCTGCTTGTAATCCTCGCGGTGGTTCTGCTCGCGATACGGGATGATCGCCTCGGCCTCGCGGAACTTGTTGAGCATGACGACAATCTTGCCGCGCTCGATCTGCTGAATCTCACCAGAAAGCAGGTCGCCCACGCGGTCGTTGAACTCGTCGCGGATCTTCGTGCGCTCGCCTTCGCGAACGCGCTGGATGATCCGCTGCTTGGCGGCCTGCACGGCGGAGCGCCCGAACTCGGCGAAATCCACGGGGATTTCCATGACGTCCGTGATCTGGTACTCCGGGTCTTCGATGCGCGCTTCGTCGAGCAGGATCTCACGGGCAGGATCGGTGACGGCATCGACGACCGTCTTGAGGAGGACGATTTTGATGTCACCCTTGTCGTCGTCGATCTCCACCTCGGCCTGCACCGTCGCACCATGCTTTTTCGCGAGGGCGGCGTGAATACCGTCCTGCAGCAGTTCATGCAGTTCGGAGCGCTCGATCTGCTTGAGATTCGAGAGCTCGCGAATCGCGGTGAGTATTTCCGTCGAACCGGCCATCAGGGACTCCTACGGTTTCCAGTGGAACGCAAGGCGGGCTTCCTGCACGTCCGCCGGCGCCAATGTGTGTTCATTCCCCTTGAGGTCTCGCACGAGAAACTCCTCGTGTCCTTCCATGCCCTGCACCGCGACGATCTGCACTTCTGCATACCCGCCGACCGCAGCGAATCGCACGCTCTTCACGTTTGCACTCCGGCCAGCGAATCGGCGCCAATCGGCGACGGTCTTCAGCGGCCGTTCCATTCCCGGCGACGACACCTCCAGCACATACCGTCCCGGCACCGCGTCCGGCATCGCGTCGAGCCGCACTTCGATAGCGCGCGACGCACGCTCACAGTCGCCGACGGTGACTTTCTCACCGTCGCGGCGGTCGATGCGGACGTCCAGAATCGGCCGTCCTTTGCTGCCGCCGAGCCTGAGCTCGACGAGGTCAAACCCAAGCGAGTCAAGTTCGGCAACCACAATAGGTTCCAGTGTTTGCTTCACGTTGATTCCGCGTTGCTTGCGAGGACAAAAAAATGTGGGGAGACCTTCCCCCACATGCGGCCGGCGACCTGAATTCTTGCGTCGTTCAGCTTCAGAATCATAGTTGGCGACGGCGGGCCAGTCAAGGCGACAAAGACGGGCGACAAAGACGGGCGACAAAGACGGGCGTTGCAGTTGAGAAGGAAAAAGCTTGCCACGGATTTCGCGGAAACGCACGGATCGCTCAGCCTGAGCGGAACGATCCGTGCGTTTCCGCGAAATCCGTGGTTAATTTTCTTTTCTTTCGCGCCCCACGGCCGATACCATCACCGCCACCTGTCGCCCTGCATCCCCCGCCCGGTGCGAAAAGAATCGGTCATTGTCGCAGCGCGTGCAGTGCGGGCTGGCCGACAGCTGCCGCACGCCCATCTCCTTTGCCTGCTCAGCCAGCAGCGCACGAAGGTCGACGTTGCGCTCGCGGATCGTCTGCCAGCCGGTGAGCTGCTCGAACACGTCCGGTCCCACCTGATAGCACCGTCCGCAGATCGCGGGCCCGAGGTGGAGCTTGAGGTCGGCGGCGTCGAGGCCGCGGTCGACCATCAGGGCGATCGCCTTCGGGACGATTCGCGCGGCGGTTCCCCGCCATCCCGCGTGGAGCAGCGCAACCGCGCCCGACGGATGCGCGACGAACACCGGCACGCAATCGGCGATGGTCACGACGCATGCGACGCCACCCGCGAAGGTCAGATGTCCGTCCGCGCCGTCGTGGCGAGTCCAGCCGTCGCAGCCCGCTGGGTGCTCAAGCACCTTGGTACCGTGCACCTGGCGCGCGCTCGCCATTCGCGGCGCGATTTCCGCGAGCTCGTCGCGAAGGGCGAGCCAGCGGGCGACCGCTTCCGCAGGCGCCTCACCCTCGCCGAGGCCGTAGTCGCCCGCGAGGCGCGTCGTGGTGAAGGCCTCCACTCCAATCGACGCGAACTGCGCGACTTTTTCGCGCAACGGAATCGGATCGGAGAACGACGCGGCTGTCACCTCGTCCCGTCCTCCACCCGCTGGATGTTCGCGCCGAGCGCGCCAAGGCGCTCGTCGATTCGTTCGTAGCCGCGCTCGATCTGCCCGACGTTGTTGATCGTACTCGTCCCCTTCGCGCAGAGCGCGGCAATCAGCATGGCCATCCCGGCGCGAATGTCGGGGGACTCCACGACAGCTCCGTGCAGCGCGCTCGGTCCGGCAACCAGCGCGCGGTGCGGGTCGCACAGCACGATGCGCGCGCCCATCCCGACGAGCTTGTCCACGAAGAACAGGCGAGACTCGAACATTTTTTCGTGCATCAGCACGAGCCCCGAGCACTGCGTGGCCGCGACGATCGCGATGGACATGACGTCGGCCGGGAACGCGGGCCACGGCTGGTCCTCGAGTTTCGGCACGTGCCCGCCGAGGTCACTCTGAATCGCCATCGCCTGGTCCGCGGGCACCACGAGATCGTCGCCCTCGATCGTCGTTACGATGCCGAGGCGTTCGAAACCGAGGCGAATCGAGCGGAGGTGCTCAACGCCGGCGCGCTCCACCCGGAGCGCAGAATGCGTCACCGCGGCAAGGCCGATGAACGAGCCGACCTCGATGTGATCCGGCCCGATCGCGTGGGTCCCGCCCTTGAGCGTGCGGCCGCCCTGGATGCGAAGGAGATTGGTCCCGATGCCCTCGATCTTGGCGCCGAGCGTGACGAGAAAGTTGCACAGGTCCTGGACGTGCGGCTCGCTGGCGGCGTTGCGGAGCACGGTCTCCCCTTTCGCGGCGGCAGCGGCCATGACGGCGTTCTCGGTGCCGGTGACGCTCGGCTCATCGAGAAAGACATCGGCGCCGCGCAGTCCCTTGGTGGTAAACGCGATGCGGTCGTCGAACTCGTGCGTGGCACCGAGGCGCTCGAGTGCGAGAAAGTGCGTGTCGAGGCGGCGGCGGCCGATTACATCTCCGCCTGGCGGCGACAGTTCGGCGCGTCCGCAGCGCGCGAGGAGCGGCGCGGCGAGCAGGATCGACGCCCTGATGCGCGCGCACATCACCGGATCGAGGGACGACGCGTTCACCGTCTTCGCGTGGATGCGCAGCGTGTTTCGCGCCGTCCACTCCGCCTGCGCACCGGTAGTCCGCACGAGATCCACCAATGTCTCCAGATCACGGATTCGCGGAACGTTCTCGAGCGTCACGGGCTGGTCCGTGAGCAGCGCGGCCGCGACGATGGGCAGCGCCGCGTTCTTGTTTCCGCTCGGCCTGATCGACCCGGAGAGCCGGTTACCGCCTTCGACGATGAATTGGACTGCGGACATGGAGGTTCGGCTCAGTGAGATTGCGTAAAGGTATGTCGCTTGCCCTGTATCGTGCCCCCGCCTAGCATGCAGATATGACGATTTTCGCGAGTTCGGCGGCACGCGTCCTCATGCAGGCCGCCGCGGCGCACGACACCGTGATCGTGCGGCAAGTGCCGCCGGTGCATACCGCGTTCGAGCAGGTCGTCTCGATCGCCTCGGGAATCTCCACGCTCCTGGTGCTCGCGCTCGTCGCCGGCCTCGTCTGGGCGATGCTCGCCGTCCGCGCGAGCGTCCGACGGGCGCACGAGGCGCTCGACCGGCGCATCCATGAGCTCGGTACGCGCCTTGACGACTTCAACGACCTGCTCGGCAAGGTGCACACAAAGGCCGACGCGATCGTCGAGGTCGGCGGCATGGCCGCGGACGGAATCAAGTGGGGCGCGCAAAAGATGAAGGAGCGCCACGCCGCGCGCACGGCCGACGCCGCGGACGAAGGAAACGAAGACCGCGAGTCGCCGTACCTCGACGCACACGACAGCGACGCATAACGTGGCGCGGCGCGTGCTCGGCGCGACGGTGTGGGCGCTGGCGCTGCTGGCGCTCGCACCAACTGTCGCGTGGGCGTGGACTCCCGGCACGCACATCCTCCTCGGCGAGGCGGTGCTCCGCAGCGCGGCTTTCCTTCCACCTGCCATCGCCTCCCTGCTCCGCGCGCATCCACACGAGTTTCTCTACGGTTCGATCGCGGCGGACACGAGCATCGCCAAAAAGTACGCGAAGTTCGGCCGGCACTGCCATTCGTGGGCAGTGGGGCTGGAGATCCTCGGGGAGGCACGTGACGAGCCGGTGCGCGCGTTCGGGTACGGCTACCTCGCGCACCTCGCCGCCGACGCGGTGGCGCACAATTACTTCGTGCCGCATCAACTCGCGGTGACGTCGAGCACGAGCGCGCTCGGGCACAGCTACTGGGAGAGCCGGTTCGAGACGCACATCGGCGAGACGTTTCCCCGGCGCGCGCACGAAATAATCCTGCTCGACCATACCCGGAGCGACGAACACCTCGACCGCATCCTCAGCCCGACCATATTCAGCACGTCGACCAACCGGCGGATCTTCCGCGGGATGGTCTACGTGACCGACACGGGGAGCTGGCAGCGGATCTTCACCCTGATGGCCGAAAACAGCCGGTGGGATCTCGAGGAACGCGAGGTCGCCAGGTATCTCACGCGTTCGTTCGATTTCGTGATGGATTTCCTCGTCCGCGATGCGGGGTCCGAGCCGTACCGCCTCGACCCGTCGGGCGACCGCGCGCTGCGCGCCGCCAAGCTCGTGCGTCGCGCCGCGCTGCGGCGTGGCGGCGATGACGCGGCGCGCAGGGAGGCTGAGCGCGAGTTCGGCATGCCGCCGAGCGACCTCGCCTTTACCCGTTCACTCGGGAAGCCGCTTTATGTGCCCGCCCTCGCGCCGAGAAGCTGATTGACCTTCTTGGGATCTGCGCGCCCCTTCGATTTCTTCATCACGAATCCGACGAGCACGCCCTGAAGCTTGCGCTCGCCGCCGGCGAACCGCGCGGATTCCTCCGGATGCTCGACCCACACTTCGTCGATCCAGCCGAGCAGCGCCGAGTCGTCACCGACCTGCAAGAGGCCGTCGCGCTTCGCAATCTCCGCCGCGCGTCCCCCTTCCTTGAGCATCGTTGCGAACACGGTCTTCGCCGCGGTGTTGCTGAGCGCGCCGTTCTTGACCTGCAGGATGAGTTCTCCGAGCGCCGCAGGCTTCACCCGAAACGCACGGATATCCACCCCAGACTCATTGAGCGAGGCGCTGACCTCGCTCATCACCCAGTTGGCGGCCATCTTCGGGTCACTGGACGCGGCGACGGCGTCCTCGAAGTAATCACCAAGGTCGCGGCTTGCGGTGAGGACGGCAGCGTCGGCTTCGCTGAGTCCGAGATCACTGGTGTAGCGCGAGCGCCGCGCCACCGGAAGCTCCGGAAGCCCGTAGCGAATGCCCTGGATCCACGCGGTGGACAGGACGAGCGGCGGAAGGTCCGGCTCCGGGAAATACCGGTAGTCGTGGCTCCCCTCCTTTGATCGAGCGCCGCGCACTTCGTTCTTGTGCGCGTCGAACAGCATCGTTTGCTGCACGATGCTGCCACCGGAGTCGTAGACCGCGCAGTGCCGGGCAAACTCCAGTTCCAGCGCGCGCTCGACGTTGGAGAACGAGTTGAGGTTCTTGATCTCCGTGCGCGTGCGATACGCCGCCTCGCCGAACGGACGCGCGCTGACGTTCGCGTCCACGCGAAGGCTTCCCTCCTCCATGGAGCAGTCCGAAACTTCGGCATAAAGAAGGATCTCGCGCAGCGCACGGAGATAGGCCCCTGCTTCCGCGCTGCTCCGGATCTCGGGCTCGCTCACGATCTCGATGAGCGGCACACCGGCGCGATTCAGGTCGATCGCGGTGAAGCCGGGAAAACGGTCGTGCACGGATTTTCCCGCATCCTCTTCCATGTGGATGCGCGTGATGCCGATCGAGCGCCCTCCGCCGATGGCCAGCGTGCCGCGCTCGGCAAGGGGGCGATCGGCCTGCGAGATCTGGTAACCTTTCGGGAGGTCCGGATAGAAATAATTCTTTCGCGCGAACACCGAGCGTTCGTGCACGTCGAGGCCGAGCGCGAGCGCGGCCCTCGTCGCGAGCTCCACGGCGCGCTCGTTGAGCACCGGCAGCGCGCCGGGAAGCGCGAGGCAAACCGGGCATGTGTTCGTGTTGGGCGGGTCGCCGAACGACGTGGAACAGCGGCAGAAGGCCTTGGTGCGCGTCTTGAGCTGGACGTGCACCTCGAGGCCGACGATCATCTCATATTTCGCGGTCATGAGTGCGCCGCTCCGCCGAGTTCCGCTTCGAGCGCATACGACACCCTGAACATCAGCGGTTCCGCGAAGCGCGGCGCGATCACCTGTCCGCCGACGGGCAGCCCGCCGATTCGTCCAATCGGCACGGAGATGGCCGGAACCTCGGCGAGATTCGCCGCGACGGTGAAAAGGTCGCAGAGGTACATCTCGTACGGATCGGAGATCGCGCCGATGGTGAACGCGGGCGCTGCGGTCGTCGGGGTGAAGAGTGCGTGCACGCCGGACGCCCACACGTCCGTGAAGTCGCGCCCGATGAGCGCGCGCACGTCCTGCGCCTTGCGGTAATAGGCGTCGTAGTAGCCGGCGGAGAGCACGTATGTGCCGAGCAGGATGCGGCGCGTGACCTCCGCACCGAAGCCCTTTGAGCGCGTTGCCTCGTACATCCCGCGCAGCCCTTCGCCTTCCAGCCGCAGGCCGTAGCGGACGCCATCGAACCGCGCGAGGTTCGCGGAGCACTCCGCCGGCGCGATGATGTAATAGACGGGGAGCGCGAGATCCGTATGCGGCAGGGAGACGTCGCGAATTTCCGCGCCGCGCTCGCGCAGCGCGTCGAGTGCGCGATCGCAGTGGGCCCGCATCGCCGCCGTGAGCGACGCCGGGAAATACTCCTTCGGCTTGCCGATCACCACGCCGGTGAGGTCGCGCGAGTCGGTGCGGAGGGCCGGCGGCACCAGGGGCGCCGACGTCGCGTCATCGAGCGTGTCGTCGCCGGAGACGGCCTCCATGGCGCGCGCCGCGTCGTCGACGGTGCGGCCGAACACCCCGATGTTGTCCAGCGAGGACGCGAACGCGACGAGGCCGAACCGGCTGATACGTCCGTAGGTCGGTTTCACGCCGACGATTCCGCAGAACGCGGCGGGCTGCCGCACGGAACCACCGGTTTCGGAACCGAACGCGATCGGCGCGATCCCCGCGGCCACCGCGGAGGCCGAGCCGCCGGACGAACCGCCGGGCACGCGCGTCCTGTCTATCGGATTGCGGGCGGGCCCGTACGCGGAGAATTCCGTGGATGACCCCATCGCGAACTCGTCCATGTTCCCCTTGCCGACGAGGATCGCGCCTGCTTCGCGCAGCTTGCGCGCGACGGTGGACTCGTACGGGCTCACGTACCCTTCAAGTATCCTCGAGCCACACGACGTATTGAGCATCGTCGTCGCGATGTTGTCCTTCAGCACGACAGGCACGCCGGCGAGCGCGCCGCCGACCGGCGCGCTTTCCACGGCGCGGAGCGACGCGTTGAGATCGGACGAAAGGATGCAGTTCAGCCCACGCGGGCCGGCATCGACTTCTGCGGCGCGCGCGAAGCTGGCCTCGACGATCGTCGAGGGATTCACCTTCCCTTCGCGCACGGCGGCGGCGATCGGGCCGGCGCCCGCCGCGAGCAACGATTCCGGAGTGGCCGTCACGATTCGTCACCCGCGTCTTCGTGGGTTGCGAGGCGCGGCACGAGAAAAAAACCGTCGATCACCGACGGCATCGGCGCGCCGTCGAGCGCGCGGGTCGCCGGCGCGAACGCGGCAATCGGGCGCTCGAGGCGCACGCTCGGACCCTGATCGGCGCGCAACGGCATGCCGGTGCGAAGCGCTTCGGCTTCCACCGCGGCGCCGGCGCTCGGCACGCGCTGCAGCACCTCCATGTGCGCGAGGATGCCGTTGAGCTCGCCCACGAGCGCGTCGAGGCGCTCGTCCGGGACGCCGATTCTCGCGAGGCCGGCAATGTGCCGCACATCGTCCCTGGTGATCTCCGCCATCAGTCGAATCCTCGCTCGAGCCCGGCGAAGGCGACCACGAGCCGCTTCCGCCCGATATTTTCGTCGTCAAAATCCACGGTCACTTTCGCGTCGCGGCCAGCGCCCGCCATGGCGGAGATCGTGCCGGAGCCGAACGTCTTGTGCCTGACCCGCTCTCCCTGCACGAATGCGGGTACGTCCTGCGACATCTCGTCCATCTGCACCGCGCGCTCGCGCGACGCGTCGCGGCGCCAGGTGCGCGGCGAGTCGTCGTCCCAGTCGCGCGGCGCCGACGCTGCGCGAATGCCGACGCCACCGGAACGTCCGCTCGCGCGGAGACGGATTGTGGCCTGCGGCTCGGTCAGTTTCTCCACCGCGGGGGTCAGAAACATCGAAGCCGACGACGAAACGATCTCACCGTTGCGGCGCCGGCTGCGCGCCCAGCTGAGATACAGCTTTCGCTCCGCGCGCGTGATCCCGACGTAGAAGAGACGGCGCTCCTCCTCAAGCAGCGCGGGATCATCAACGCTCCGGCTCAGCGGAAAGAGTCCGTTCTCGAGTCCGGCGATGAACACCACCGGAAACTCGAGGCCCTTGGCGGTGTGCAGCGTCATCATCGTCACGGCGTCGGCATCCGGCCCGAGCAGGTCGATGCCCGCGACGAGCGTCGCCCGCTGCAGGAAATGATCGAGCGGGCGCAGTCCCACTTCGCCGCCTTCGTCGATCACGAGCTCAGCCGCGCCGCGTGCGAACTCCGCCACGTTGTCGAGGCGGTCGAGTCCCTCGGGTCCCTCCGCGCGCAACGCGTCGGCGAACCCGATCTCATCCACGAGCGAGAGCACGATGCGATCGACGCTCGCGTCCTCCGCTGTCACGCGGAAGCGGTCGACAAGCGCGGCGAAGTCCGCGAGCGCCGTGCGCGTCGCGGGGCGGGCACCCTGCATCAGATCCGCACGGCGCGCAGCCTCCAGCAGCGGCACGCCCGCGTCCGCCGCTGCAAGCACGAGCATTTCGACGGTGGTATCGCCAATCCCGCGCTTGGGGACCGAGATCGCACGGCGAAACGCCTCGTCGTCCGCCGGGTTCGCGATGAGCCGCAGCCAGGCGAGGAGGTCCTTGATCTCACGCCGGTCGTAGAATCGCACGGCACCGACCAGACGGTACGGTATCGACCGCCGCCGCAGCGATTCCTCCATCACACGGCTCTGCGCGTTGGTCCGGTAGAGAATCGCGTTGCCCCCGAGCGGCGCGCCGTGCTGTTCGCGGCGCTGCGCGATCTCCGCGACGATATAGTCGGCCTCGTCGCGATCATCGAGCGCGGCCACGAGCGCGACGGGGTCGCCGCCCGGACGCGTGGCACGCAGCACCTTGCCGCGCCGCTCCTCGTTCTCGCTGATCACGGCGTTGGCGAGCGCGAGCACCTGCGGCGTCGAGCGGTAGTTCTCCTCCAGCCTGACGACTTTCGCGGATGGATAATCGCGCTCGAAGTCGAGGATATTGCGCACGTCGGCGCCGCGCCAGCCGTCGATGGACTGGTCGTCGTCGCCGACGACGACGACGTTGCCGTGGCGCGCGCCGAGCAGGCGCACGAACTCGTAC
>JBOHTH010000364.1:0-7303 GCA_050733535.1 Gemmatimonadaceae bacterium
CCGCGCCCGCGCAAGATCGCCGAGTGCCGCTGCCGCAAATATGTCCGCGTCGGCCCAACGTGCGACCAGCAGCCGTGCCACATCCTGATGCTCGCGAATGAGATATTGCAACGGCGTCGATTCGTGATCGACATCGCGCGCGTCGATATCCGCGCCGTTCTCCAGCAGAAACTCGGCGGTTTCAATCGTCGCGGCCCAATGCAGCGGCGTCTTCCCGTCACCGCCGCGCTCGTGCACGCGGCGCGGGTCGGCGCGCACGATCGCGCTAAGCGCGTCCAACCGGCCGAGGCGTGCGGCGGAGCATGCGTCCAGCGTTGCGCCGCGAGAGATCAGAAAATCAGCGAGATCCACCGCGTAGTCGAGCACGCCAAAGCCGCCGGCCCACCAATGACTTTTCTGGTTTACGTCGGCGCCAGCACCAAGGAGCAGCTCCACCATCTCGCGGTTCTTGTTGTTCACCGCCGCGATCAGCGGCGTGCCGCCAAAATGAAGGCCGGGCATCGTGTCGTTGAGCCGATGCCTGAGCGCCGGATCCTGGTCGAGCATCGCGCGCACCAGGGCGAGGTCGTCGGCCTGAACTGCCGCCGCAAAGTCGCGTGCGGGGTCAGCGCCTTCGGCGAGCGACTCAGGGTGTTCAGGCATTTTGGGCCAGCTCGCGGAACGGTATTTTCAGGCTCAGCTCTCGGGTGGGATTCGGCGCACAAAACATAACGCAACCTGCACGCCCGTCACAGGCGCTCCATAGTCGGCGCGGCGGCGATATAATAGCGGAGCACTGATCCTCGAGTTTCGCGGAGCCCGCCATCACGGCCAACACGCACGAGCAGCCGGCACAACCCACCAGCGCGACCCGCAGTTCCGCCGATGCGTGGCGCGGCCTGCTCCTGCTCGCGGTCACCCTCGCGGCGTACTGGCCCGCGCTCCTCGGCGACTTCGTCTGGGACGACGATGCGCACGTCACCAAGATGGCGCTCCGCTCGCTCGGCGGGCTCCGCGACATTTGGTTCAAGCTCGGCGCCACACAGCAGTACTACCCGCTGCTCCACAGCGCGTTCTGGGTCGAGGCGCAGTTCTGGGGCGACTCCGTGCTCGGCTATCACCTCATGAACGTCGTGCTCCACGTGATCGCGGCATGCCTTGTGGTCACGCTCTGCCAGCGTCTCGAGATCAAGGGCGCATGGCTCGCCGGCGCGATCTTCGCGCTGCATCCGGTGAACGTCGAGTCGGTCGCGTGGATTTCCGAGCAGAAGAACACGCTCTCGCTCGTGTTCTATCTTCTCGCGGCGCTCGCGTACCTGCGCTTCGACGCCGCGCGCAAGCCGCGCGACTATGCGATCGCGAGCGCGTTGTTTGCGTGTGCGCTGCTGACGAAGACCGTGACGGCATCGCTGCCCGCGGCGCTGCTCGTGGTGTTCTGGTGGAAGCGTGGGCGCATCCAATGGAAACGCGACGTTCTTCCACTCGTGCCATGGTTCCTCGTGGCGGCCGCGAGCGGACTCTTTACGGCGTGGGTCGAGCGGCACCTGATTGGCGCCGAGGGATCGGAATACAACCTCGACTTGCTCCAGCGCGTGCTGCTCGCGGGGCGCGCGATCTGGTTCTACTTCGACAAACTGCTTTGGCCGACCGACCTGATCTTCACGTATCCGCACTGGACGGTGGATGCGAAAGTCGCGTGGCAGTACGCGTTTGATGTCGGCCTTGTCGCGCTCACAGGCTGGTTCTGGTCGTTGCGCTCGCGCACGCGCGGGCCGCTCGCCGGCCTGCTCTTCTTTTGCGGGTCGCTCTTTCCGGTGCTCGGGTTTCTCGATATCTACCCGTTCCGTTACTCGTACGTCGCCGATCACTTTGCGTATCTCGCGAGCCTCGGCGTGATTGTGCCGCTTTCGGCGGCGGCGACGTATGCAATCGAATCGCTGAGTACGCAAACACTCCGTCGCGCGGCGCAGGTCGCAGTCGGCGCGTTGCTCGCGACCCTCGCAGTGCTCAGCAACCTCCAGAGCCGGATGTACGTCGACGCGAAGACGCTCTACCGCACGACGCTCGCGCGAAATCCGGACGACTGGATGGCGCACCAGAATCTCGGGCTCATTTATTCACGCGGTGCAGTGCATCGCGCAGAGGCGATCACGCAGTTCGAGGACGTGATCCGCCTGAAGCCCGAGCACAATCGCGCGCACTACAACCTTGGGCTCCAGCTTTTCATATCGGGGCGCGGGCCGGAGGCGGTCGAGCATTTCCAGCGTGCGATACAGCTCGCGCCGAACAACCTGCTCATCGTCGGCAATTCGCTCATGTTCCTCGGGACGATCTACACTGCGATGCCCGGGCGTGTCGATGAAGCGATCGCCGCGCTCGACTCGGCGGTCGCCCTCCGCCCGCACGACGGAGAGTCGCGGCACGCGCTCGGGCTCGCCCTGGAGAGGGCCGGGCGCGGCACCGAAGGAGCGGCTCAGCTCGACAGTGCCGCCATGCTGCGGCCAGATCTATTTGGGAAGCCCCGTTGAACCTCAAATCGGAGACAGCGATATGGCGGAGATAAAGTGTCCCGACTGCGGAACTTTGATGTGGGACGAGTCGCGCTTCTGTTCGAACTGTGGACACACCATTCCGGACGACGCTGGACTCGGCGATCCATTTCCAGTGGTGGAACGAATAGCGTCGCCGAGTACCAGGGAGCCGACGTTTCGTTGGCTCTTCATCACTTTCTCGCTCATCACGCTGGCGGTGATCGCGATTGAATACATCAAGCTTCGCGCTCGATAGAGGATCGCTGAAATGCGAAGCCAAACTTGGTGTACGGCTTCGTTCTACAGCTTTATCGCGGATGCCCGCGGACGAACTGCCTTATTGGATTGAACCGCGGACCAACAAACAAAAAAAGTCTGGGGAACTGCAACAGCGCACTGTTTGCAGTCCCCCAGAAGTTTAATCTTGCAGTTATCGCCCTTTGATCTCCGCGATTCAGCCGTTGCAGTTGTCCTTTGATCGCGGCGTACGAGGTTTGAGCGGTGAAACTTGGTTTGCGAGGTGAGGCTCGGTGTATGGCTTGGTTCTACAGCTTTATCGCGGATGCCCCCGGATGAACTGCCTACTGGATTGAACGGCGGATCAAACAAACAAAAAAATCTGGGGAACTGCAACAGCGCGCTCGCTGTTATTGCAGTCCCCCAGAAGTTTTAATCCTGCGTTATCGCCCTTTGATCTCCGCGAAATCCGCGATTCAGTTGTTAATCCTGCGGTTATCGCCCGCCTTCTCCGCGAAATCCGCGATTCAGCTGTTGCAGTTTATGTCCGCTACTACAGCGACAGCAGACGCTCCACACCAACGCCCTCAGCCTCGGCCTGGAAGTTCATCACTAGCCGGTGACCCAGCACATCCGCCGCCACCGCGCGCACGTCGTCGATGTCCGGCACGCTGCGGCCGTCCATCGCCGCGCGCGCCTTGGCGCCGAGCACCATGTACTGGCCCGCGCGCGGGCCCGCGCCGAAGCTCACGTATTTCTTCACGTCCGCGCTCGCGCCCGGCTCGCCCGGACGCGTCGAGCGTGCGAGGTCCACCGCGTACTCCACGAGACTCGGCGCCGCCGGCAGACGGCGCACGAGACGCTGCATCTCGATGATCTGCGCACCCGTGAGCACCGGCCTGATGTCGGTGAGCGCGACACCCGTCGTCGAGGAAACGATCTTCATTTCCTCTTCCTTCGACTGGTAGCCGACCTTCAACTCGAACATGAACCGGTCGAGCTGCGCTTCCGGGAGCGAGTATGTGCCGTCCTGCTCGATCGGATTCTGCGTCGCGAGCACGAAGAACGGCTCCGGCAACTGGTACGCCTTGCCGCTCGCCGTCACGCGGTGCTCCTGCATCGCCTCGAGCAGCGCGGCCTGCGTTTTCGGTGGGGCCCGGTTGATCTCGTCGGCGAGCACGATGCTTCCGAAAATCGGTCCGGGCTGGAATTTGAACGCGCGCTTGCCGGTGCCGTGTTCTTCCTCGAGCAGCTCCGTGCCGGTAATGTCGCTCGGCATGAGGTCGGGCGTGAACTGGATGCGTGAGAACTTTAGATCGAGGGCCTGAGCAAGCGTCTGAATCAGGAGCGTCTTCGCGAGGCCTGGCACGCCGATCAGGATGACGTGGCCACCGGAGAGAATCGCGCACACCAGATTCTCGATAACCTTCTGCTGGCCGACGATGCGACGGCCGATTTGCGCGGCCAGCTCGCCCTGCGCTTTTTGCAGCGTGTCGAGCAGCTCGAGATCTTTTTCGCCCGCTGGTGATATCGCGGTTTGTGTGGCCAAGCGCGGATCTCCCGTGGTGAGGCGCGTGCTGATGCGTGGTGCGGCCCGTCGGCGAAGGGCTGAAGATAACGAAAGAGCGCCGTGAAGAAACGGCGCCCGTGGGGAAAACGCTGGGTTGTCGAGCGGGGTACTGCGCTTACCGCACCACGAACTCCGCGCGCTGTTCCATCGGGAAGTTCTCGCTCGCGAGCGTCGCGATCGCGGTGTAGGTGCCGGCGGGCGCGTTGCGCCAGGTGGCGTCGTAGTCGAGCGAATCGCTCGCGTGCAGCACTTTGTTCTGCAGCGTCTGCGTGAACATGCGTCCATTGCTCCAGCGCCACACTTCGCGGCCGAGCGAATCGACGACGACGACTTCGTGCGTCTTTCCGCTGGGGAAATTCACTTCGAGCCGCTTGGATCCTTCGTTCACCACGCGGAAGTCCATCTTCACGCCGTTCTTCACGGTGACACCGAGCGTGGAGACGAGCGCGGGACCGTTTTGCGCGGCGCGTGCGTGCGCTGCGTGTGCTGTGCCTGCCACGTCACCAGTATTCGGCCGCGGTCCGCACGCAAATGCGAGCACCGCCACGCACATCAAGCCGAAGATGATTCGCCCTTTCATTGATTAAGAAAGTCTGCGTGGAAATGATGCGGTAGGTGGACGTGGCGCGCGGAATACAAGTGGATCATTTTTATTCAACATCACAAATCTCACATCGGTCTTTTCGGCCGAGCTGAACATTACCAACAAAATGACGATCCGTCAAACTGTCCGTCACGGCTAAGTGACGAGGGGAGTTCATGTTGTGGAGTTACTAATGCCGAACGAATGCCGTATTGACTGGTATCGGCGTCACAAAAACAATGTGCAGAATCGTCGTTCAGTCTTGCCTCTGTCCATCTTGCATCAGACAGCTCGACCGACGTGAAACAAGGGTGCGGACGGCACCATAAGTCGCTGCGTCGTATAGGCTTGTACTGCCACAATGCGTATCGCAATTTCGCTTGCGCTTTTTTTCACAAGCCACTAACTTTGACCCCGAGATGGCGGACACCGAGGATACCCCGCGCAAGCGATCGGTACAGGATGAACAGAACATCGCAAAGCAACGCGATGCCCTGCTCGCCCAAGCGCGGGGCGAGAAAAAGAGTATCGGCTTCACGAGCACCGGTGGCGTGGATCCTCGCCTCATGGGGCTCGGACTCCAGTTCGTCGTCGCGATTCTGCTCTGTCTGTATGCGGGGATGTGGCTCGACGCCAAGTTTCACACCGCGCCCTGGCTCATGTTGATCGGCGCGATTGTCGGTGCGAGCGCGGGATTCTACTCGATGTTTCGCGTGCTCATGTCCGAAGAGAAACGGATGGACGAAGAGGACAAGAAGCGGTGAAGAAGTTTGCGGGCTTCATCGCGGTGACGGTTGCAGTGGTGTGTGTCGGGGCCTGGATCATCACGCTCGCGGTGCCGGGCAGCGACGTTGCACGGTCGGTGTGGGCGAGCGCGATGGCCGTCGTGGTCGTGCAAGTGGGAGCGTTCGCGATCGCACGCACGATGGTGCCGGTGAACGTGATTGCCGGCTGGGGAATGGGGATGCTCGTTCGCTTTTTCGCGCTGGTGCTGTTCGGGGTGTTTGGAGTGAAGGCGCTGGGACTTTCGATGCAGCCGGCGCTGCTCAGTATGGCCGGATTCTTTTTCGTCTCGACCCTGATCGAACCCGTTTTCCTGAAGCCATGAGATTCACGAAGCTCGTATTGGCGATGATGCTGCTGGCCGCCCCTGCTGCACTCTGCGCGCAGGGTGCTGCCGCGCCGGCTCCCGCAGCCGTCCAGCCTGAGACGACCATCGAGGCGGCACCGCAGGATTTCATCACGCCGCACATCTCGAACAGCGACAAGCTCGATCTCCCGAGTCTCTCGCAGAAGGAAAACTTCACGTACGAGTATCAGCTCCCGCACTGGGCGCCGATCCATATCGGTCCGCTCGAGCTCGACCTCTCGCCGACGCGCCACGTCGTCATGATCATCGTGGCGGCGCTGCTCTGCATGCTGACGCTGATCTCAGCCGCACGCTCGCAGGCGCGCTCCGCCGCGACCGGCCGCCCGCCCAAGGGCCTCGCCAACGCCATCGAGTCGATGGTGCTCTACATGCGGAACGAGATCATCGTCCCGAACGTCGGCCACAACGGCGAGAAGTTCGTGCCGTTCTGCCTCTCGCTCTTCTTCTTCATTCTATTCTGCAATCTGCTCGGCCTGGTCCCGTATGGCTCAACCGCGACGTCGAGCATCTCCGTGAACGCCACCCTCGCGATCATCAGCTTCTTCGTGATCGAGATCGCCGGCATGTTCGCGCTGGGCAGGGGCTACCTCAACACGATCTTCTACTGGCCGCACGATATGGGTTTCGCGATCAAGGCGCCGATCACGCTGATCATGACGCCCGTCGAAATCATGGGAAAGTTCACGAAGCCGCTGGCCCTCACGATCCGTTTGTTCGCGAACATGATCGCGGGTCACGTCGTGGTGCTCGCGCTGATCTCGATCATCTTCACGTTCGCGAGCTGGTTCCTGATGCCGGCGCCGGTACTGGCGGCGACGGGAATCATGCTGCTGGAGATCTTTGTCGCGTTCCTGCAGGCGTTTGTGTTTTGTCTGCTGGTTGCAGTGTTCATCGGGCAGATCAGGGAGAGCGCGCACTAAGAGGACCGAAGACCGAAGACCGAGGACCGAAGACGACGATCGAATAGAGATTTGCTGGACGATTCGGGATTGCTCCCCCCGAGTCGCGCGTAACCGGGAAAGTCCCGGTGATTCCCGTTGGGCCCGGCGCCCGTTGACGGGAAGCGATCGGCGGACGCAGGGCCGATTGCGGAGTGATGGCTGTAGGGCCAACGACCAATGAGGAACTTCAAATGTTTCACATGATCACCCCGCTCTTCCAGGCAGCCGCAGAGTACTCGAAGAATTATCAGGGCGCCTGGGCAATGATGGGAGCCGGTATCGGCGCAGGACTCGCCGCGATCGGCGCTGGCA
>JBOHTH010000365.1:0-12167 GCA_050733535.1 Gemmatimonadaceae bacterium
CATCGCTGTCCGCTCCACACCGGCCTCCTCGAGAGGCCCGTACGTTACGGGACAGTTCTATCCGCGTCCTCAGGGGACATTATGATCCGCACACAACAGGGGTACTGGCGAGGCTCTAAGCTGAAAGTCGTGAACTTCAAGGTGTGAGTAGGAGGGCGTCAGTAGGCAGGTTTGAGAAACGGGCGGAATCGACCCGAAGGGCGGCGATTTGGTGATGGATGCGAGGGGAGCCTCTTGTATCGTCGGGGATGCAAGACTACCGGAAGTTGCAGGTTTGGGAGAAGGCGCACGCTCTGGCTGTGATGGTCCATCGACTGGGCGCCGAGATACCCCGACAAGAGAACGCTGGGCTGATCGGCCAGATGCGCCGCGCGGCGCTGTCCATCCCCGCGAATATCGCCGAGGGGAGCAGCCGACCCTCAAGGAAAGATTTCGCGAAGTTCATCCAGATTGCGATCGGCTCAGCCAGCGAACTGGAGTACCACCTCGAGTTCGCACTCGCGACCGATCAGATCCCCGCGGACCGCCACTCGGCTATCCAACCGAAAGTCGTCGAAGTCCGCAGGATGCTTTTCGGCCTGCTCAAGCGTCTCCGAATCATCGACACCCCTCCCTCTCCCACTCCTCTCAAACCTGCCGACTGACGCCTTCCGACTCACACCTTGTAGTTCAGAACTGATAAGCTGTCAGGCTACGGCGTATTGGTGAGTAACATCCCTCCCCGCCCCCTTCACTACCAGCTTGAACTCATCCGGCCGCAGCAGCGGATCATCTCGCATCTCCAGCGAGAACCCCAGCCCCTTCTCCAGTTTCTTCAGCAGATCCCGCTCGTTCTCCAGCACGTAGATCGCCGTGTCCGGGTGGAGCTTCACGACCAGGTTGTCCTTCCGGCCCTCCACCGCGACGCGCCGAACCGACCGCTCCATCCGCCGGACGATCGTCTCGGGCGTGAACACCCGGCCCGTCCCGTTGCATGTCGGGCATGATTCCGTCATCGACTGCAGATGGCTTTGCCGTACACGCTGGCGGGTCATCTCGATCAACCCGAGATCGCTCACGGCGAACGCCTTGGTCCGCGCGCGGTCACGTCCCAGGTGCGTCCGCAGTTCGTTCAGCACGCGTTCGCGATTCTGTCGCGTTTCCATGTCGATGAAATCGCAGACAATAATCCCGCCGATGTCGCGCAGGCGCATCTGGCGTGCGATCTCGCGCGCAGCCTCGGAGTTCGTCTTGAAGATTGTCTTCTCAGGATCCTTCTTCCCGACAAAGCGCCCTGAGTTCACGTCCACCGACACCAGCGCCTCGGTGGGCTCGATGATGATGTACCCGCCGCTCGGCAGGTCGCACCGGCGCTTGAACAGGTCGCGGATCTCCGTCTCGATGTCCGCCTTGTCGAAGAGCGGCACCTTGTCCTCATACAGCTTCACGCGGTCGACGAGTTCTGGCGCGATCGCGCCAAGGTATTCGACGATCTCGTTGAAGATCTGCTTCGAATCCACCGTGAGCGAATCGATCTTCTCCGAGAACAAGTCGCGGATGATGCTGCGTGTGAGCGATGTCTCGCGGTGCAGCAGCTTGGGCGGATTGCCGACGAACTTGGTTTTCTTGTTGATCTTCGCCCACTGACTGATCAGCGACGTGATCTCATTCTGGAAAGTCTCCTGCGTGATGTCCTCGCCGACGGTGCGGACGATGACGCCGCCGGAGTTTTTCGGAAGCACCTTGTTCACCTGCTCGCGCAGGCGCTGGCGTTCCGCACGGTCGCCGATCTTGCGGCTCACGCCGACGCGCGATGCAAACGGCATGAACACCACGAAGCGGCCAGCGATCGAGACCTGCGCGGTCACGCGCGGCCCCTTGGTGGAGATCGGTTCCTTGGAGACCTGGACGATGATGGACTGACCGCGCTTGAGCACGTCCTGAATCTGCGGCGGTTCCGCCCGCTGGCGGCGTCCGCCCCTCCGGCCGCCACCGCCACCGCCGCCGTTACTGCCGCCGTTGCTCCCGCCGTTGCTCCCGCTGCTGGCGCCGTTGCCGCCGGCGGCGTTCGGCGATCCGTCCTGCGCCGCGGCCTCTGCGCCACCGCCTCGCCCGCCACGCCCGCCGCGCCCCCGACGACCGCGGCGATCGCGACCGCCCTTCGGCGCCTGTTCCGTCGAGGCTACAACGACGGGTTTCCCGCCGTCAGGCGCGTACGGGGAGTCGGTTTCGTCAGGCTGGTCGGTTTCGGCCGACGGCTCGACGACTTCGCCATCATCGTCGTCGTCATCATCGGCGTCGTCGTCGCCCTCGTCGTAGACGAGGTCGGAGGCGTGCAGGAACGCGGCCTTCTCGGTGCCGATGTCCACGAATGCTGCCTGAAGTCCCGGCAGCACCGCGTCCACCTTGCCCCAATAAATATCGCCGACCATCCGTCGTGCTTCGGGACGGTCGACCTGCATCTCAACGAGCTGGTCGTCCTCCAGAATTGCGACACGAACTTCGCGTTGTGTCGCGCTGATCAGAATCTCTCGTTTCATCGTATACCGCATGGACGCGCACGAACGGCGACCCTGCTCCGTTCAATTCGTTCGTGGCGATGCGGCTGATAAATGGTGTGCGGAAGAGCGAATGGCCCGCGGTGGCGGCTCGCGCCACGGTTATGCGGGTCCCTCGCGCGTCACGGCTGGAAGTATCTCCCGGTGTTCGCGTGATCGTCCACGCTCTAGCCGCCCGGTCCGTGCGCCCGAAACAACCAAAGGGCGCCGGGACCGGCGAAGTGCAGCTTTGCGTGCGATCCAGTGCGTTCGGCATCCTGTCCGTGTGGAAGGCGTCGAAAAAACGAGGAGACTGTCTGGTCCGGCCCCCGCTGGGTCGCAGGAAGGGACGAACCGGGGCAGAGCGCCCGGGCAAAGTGCCCTGACGCTTGCCTAGACATAAATGGGATGCCGGGCGGCGCGCAATGCCCGACGCCCGGACGGCGTTTTCAGGCCACCCGCTCCGGGCCGCTCAAATTGCGACGAGGTCCTTGAGCAGGTGTCTGGCGATCACGATCCGCTGGATTTCTGAAGTGCCCTCGCCGATCTCGCCGATCTTCGCGTCACGCATCATGCGCTCCACCGGATACTCCTTGGTGTAGCCGTACCCACCATGGATCTGGATCGCCTTGGTCGTCGCGCGCATGGCCATTTCGGAGCAAAAGAGCTTGGCCATGGCGGCTTCCTTCGAGAACGGGTGGCCGTTCTGTGCGAGCCACGCGGCGTGATACACCAGGTGGCGACCGGCCTCGAGCTCCGTCGCGATGTCCGAGAGCTGGAACTGCACGCCCTGAAACTCGGCGATGGGCTTCCCGAACTGCTTGCGCGTCGAGGCGTACTGCAGGGCGAGGTCAAACGCGCCCTGCGCGAGGCCGAGCGAAAGCGACGCGATGCCTATGCGCCCGGAGTCGAGCGTCCGCATGAAGTTGACGAACCCCGCGCCTTCATCGCCGAGCCTGTTTTCGGCGGGCACCTCGACGTCCTCGAACAGCAGCTCGCGCGTGTCCGAGGAACGCCAGCCGAGCTTGTCTTCCTTGCGCCCGCTCGTGAACCCGCGCATCGCGCAGAGTTCGGATGAGTGCCCGACACCCACGTCGCGCGCCCGGGGCAGGTCGCAGGTCTCTTTGGTGAGAATGAAGGAGCTGATTCCGCGCGTACCGGCTTCGGGATCGGTTACCGCGGTGACGACGAAAATTTCACCAACACCCGCGTGCGTGATGAAGCGCTTCGAGCCATTGAGGACGTAGTGGCCGTTCTTCCGGACTGCCGTCGTCCGAGTGCCGCCCGCGTCGCTGCCCGCCGTGTCTTCGGTCAGCCCGAAGCCGCCGAGCACGCGGCCGGACGCGAGCAGCGGAACGTAGCGTTCCTTCTGTGCTTTCGTGCCGAAGTTCACGATCGGTGAAGTACCGAGCGTCGTGTGAGCCGAAATCGTAATCGAATGCGACGCGTCGACGCGCGCGAGTTCCTCGATCGCAATGATGAAGCTGATGATGTCGAGCCCGGCGCCGCCGAGCTCTTCGGGCCACGGCACGCCGAGAAGTCCGAGTTCGCCCATCTTGCGCACGTTTTCCCAGGGGAATTCCTGCGAGTCGTCCAGCTGCTTTGCGACCGGCGCAACCTCGTCGCGCGCAAACGCGCGAACCATCTCGCGAACGGCGAGGTGCTGCTCTGTGAAGTAGAGAGAATCTTTCATTCGTTTAATATACGTCAACCTGGATCGTCTGGTGCGGTAACAAATCAGTGACGCTCCGCACAAAACGCTCAGCGGGCGCGTATCGCGTGGAGAAACTCTTCCCCGTAGCGTTCCATTTTTGCAGGCCCCACTCCATGTACGTCGGCAAGTGCACCGGGCGTCACCGGGCGTGCGCGCGCCATCTCGCGGAGCGTGCGATCCGCAAAAACAACGTACGCCGGAACCGACTCGCGCCTGGCGATCGACGTTCGCAGTGCGCGAAGCGCGTCAAGAAGGGCGCGCTCCGTGTCCGTGAAGTCGGCAAGCTCCGGCGCGGCGGCCTTCGATGGACGCTCCTTGCGGCCTCTGCGTGGCGACGCCTTTCTGAGGTCGCGCGTCGCTCCAGCCGACGCCACGGCCGCGTGGTCCAGTCCAAGACAGTTGTCGCACTGTTCGCAACTGCTGGTGGCCGCCGGGTCACCGAAGTAGCGCAGTACGAACCCGCGCCGGCAGCGGTCGGTATATGCGTACTTCTGCATAACGTCGAGTTGCGATGTCTCCGCCCGTCGGCGGCGGTCCAGCGTCTCCCAATCGATCGGCCACCGTTCGATTGGCGCACGACGGTCGGCCACGATGAGTCCCTCACCAACCCGCGACCACACAACGAACTGCCGCGCTTGCAGCGCGTCGAGCACGCCGGTCGCGCCGGCCGAACCCGTAAGGCCAGGCGGCAGCGCGTCGAGGTCCACGATCGCTCCCTCAGCGATGGCCCCGCGGCTCGCACGCCAGAGCGCACGCAGCACGCCGAGCTCGAGCGTCTCTTCGGTCCCGAGTTCCGCGCGGACACGCTCGGGCGTCGCGAGCATCCGCACGCGAGCGCGGGTACGTGAAGCTTCAGACACGCTCACGGCACCCGCCGCGGTCAGAATCCGGAGCGATGCTTCCGCTTCCCGGTCCGTGATCTTTCCTTTTGCAGCGGCGGCGAGGCTTGCCGCGTCGAGCGCCAGCGACCCGTCGGGCTCGGATCGATTGCAGGCGGCGTAGTAGACACTCGTCACGACTTCGCGCTCGGGACACGCGGCCTTGATGAAGAACTCGTGCGTGAACCGGTCCTGAAATGCGTGAAGCAGATAGCAGTCGGCGGTCGCGCCGTCACGACCCGCGCGGCCCGCTTCCTGATAGTACGCCTCGAGCGAACCCGGCATCGCATGGTGCACCACGAGCCGCACGTTCTTCTTGTCGATCCCCATGCCGAACGCGTTCGTCGCGACGATTGCGCGGACCTGTTCAGACATGAACGCATTTTGAACTTCGCGCCGCCGGGCGTCGTCGAGCCCTGCGTGATATGCCTCGGCGCGCACGCCGGCGTGCGTGAGCATGTGTGCGACACGGTCCACGGTCTTCCGCGTGGCTGCGTAGACGATCGCCACGCCGTCGTGCCGCCGGAGGACGTCGACGAGCGTGCCGTCCTTCTCGCCGTCGTTCTTGGTGCGGACCACGTGCCAGCGGAGGTTGGGCCGGTCAAATCCGGTGAGGACAACTTCGGGATCGACAAGACCGAGCACACGCGCGATATCACGGCGAACCTCGGGAGTTGCGGTCGCGGTGAGCGCGAGGGTCGGCGGCGACCCGAGCTTTTTACGGATATCCCGCACGCGACGGTAGCTCGGGCGGAAGTCGTGGCCCCATTCGCTGATGCAGTGCGCCTCGTCAATTGCGAGAAGCGATACACCCATGGCGGCGATTCGCTCGGCCCCGCTGCCGTAGTCGAAGCGTTCGGGCGCAACGTACAGCAGCTTGATCTCGCCGCGGGCGGCTCTCGCCAGGCGGTCCGAGATTTGACTCGAGGACAGTGAACTGTTGATGAACGCCGCGGGGATGCCCTTTGCCTCGAGTGCATCCACCTGATCCTTCATCAGCGAGATGAGGGGCGAGAGGACGATCGTGAGGCGGTCGAGGATCAGCGCCGGAACCTGGTAGCAGAGCGATTTGCCGCCGCCAGTTGGCAGGATGACGAGCGTGTCGCGACCGCCAAGTATCGATTCCACCGCGCGTTCCTGGCCAGGCCGAAACGCGGCATGGCCGAACCGTTCGTGGAGGACGGCGCGCGCTTGGTCGAGGGTGGCGGTGGTCACGCCATTGCTAGACGGGTCGCGCAAAATGCCCGCGTGTGAACCGATCGCCGACGAGCGACCGAACCACACTGCCCTCCGGGCGATCACCACGCCCAAGTGCATCAAGCATCGTGCGATACCCGCGGATGATCTCCGCCACCGGTTCGCCGGCCACGTTGAAGAGCGCGCGATAGCCCCGGATCCCGCTGCGCCACAGACGCGGGATGAACTCGGAGCCCTCGATCACACGCGAGTGCAGCAGGCGATTGCGGCAATTGCTGTCGGTTGCAACGGGGAACTTGTATCCGGCGGGGTCGGTGAGTTCGACGTTGGTGTGCTTCTGCACGCACAGGTCACGGCACGTCGTGACGACGCGATCGAACGCTGCCGAGAGCACGCAGTGCTCGAGTGTCATCCCTTCTGGCCGTCCGAACACGACCACGTCGAACCCGGTGCCGTCCCACGGTGCGACGAGCGCCGCGATCTCATCCGCGGTGAGTTCGACCGACGCGGTAATGCGACGCGCGCCGAGGCGCAGCAGCTCGGCTGCCGTATGCGGGTTGAAGCAGTTTGCCGCGTAATCCGCCACGACGTCGCGCCCCGCGCGCGAGAGCTCCGCAACGAGCCCGACATGTCCCGAGAGCAATGGGAGGTCGAGCGCAAGCCACTTGTCCAGCTGGGGTCGGTCCTCGGGGCGCACGATCGTCGGTGTGCGCAGCCGGAGCGTGCTTCCCTTCTCCATCAGCTCAGCGGCGAGCGCGGCCACCCGGGAGCGCGGCGGCGCGGGATGCCTCAGGAACGGATCGAAGACGACCTCGTTTGCGCCCGCTCCAGCCGCCGCGCGAGCATCGTCCGCGCGGAACACTTCGGCGGCGAGCGTGAACCCCGCATGCGGCCGGTTCGATGCGAACTTCGCCCCAACCGGCGACTGCGCCGCGACGCGCACGCGCTCGCCGCGATCGGCAGCACTGGCGTTCTGCGCCCAATCGCGATGGAGCATCAGTTCGTCCACGGCGTGCTGGCGAAGGTGATTGAGTTCGCTCACCGGGATGAACAAACCGGGCCCAAGCGGTTGCGTATCGACCGCACCGAGGGCGAACGGCGTATCTCCGAGGCGGCCGAACTGCTCGCGCAGTTGAGCGGCGTCGAGCGCCCGCTTGGTCGCGGGCGCGAGCGGGACTTCGCTCGCGACGGAGACCTCGTCTTGCGCCGCGCGAAAGATCGCCTTGAGCGGGGCGCCCGCGCCACCGAATACGCGAACGTCCAGTGAGACCTTCCGCGTTGAATGTGTGGCCTGAAGTGCCGCGTAGCTCGAGCGCGCGCGTTCAAGCAGCGCGGCGTGCGCGGTGCGCAACACCTTCCAGCCGACCGTCAGCTGAATGCGGCTCGCGACCGCCTGCCGAATGACACCATCGCGGGTGCTGATGGTGCGGACGGCGCTCACCGTAAAGCCGGTGCTCTGCACATGCGTCGTTCCATCCGGCGGTTCGAAGCCGAGGCCGTCACCAGCCTCGACCGGTGCGCGCACATCGATGATGACCTCGCCGCGGTCATTCGCGACCACGACGCCGAGTTCATAGCCGTGGTTGTCCGGCTGCGTGCGCGTGATGTAGTCGCGTCCGGCGCGCCCGCCGTACATGCCGCCCGTAAATCCTCGGCTGAAGATCTGCACGAGGGGCTGGACTTCGTCGAACGTCGGTGGGACGAACGTGCCGCGGTCGACGCGGTCGAGAAACTCGCGGTAGCCCTTCGTCACCGTCGCGACATACTCAGGTTTCTTCTTTCGGCCTTCGATCTTCAGGCATCCGATGCCGGCGTCAGCGATCTCCTGCAGGTGATCGTATGCGCCCAGGTCCTTCGCGGAGATCAGGTAGCCGCGGTCGAGCTCCGTTCCCGACTCGATATCCGTCAGCACATAGTCCTTGCGGCATGACTGCGCGCACGACCCGCGATTCGCGCTGCGCTCGGAGATCATCCCGGACATGAAGCATTGGCCTGAGTATGCGATGCACAGTGCGCCGTGGACGAACGACTCGAGGCCGAGCTCCGGCACGGCCGCGTGGATCGCACGGATGTCGTCGAGCGTGTTCTCGCGCGCGAGCACCACGCGGTCCACGCCGAGTTCTTTCATGAACGCCGCGCCGCTCGTGTCGTGCACGGTCATTTGCGTGGAGCCGTGGATCTCGAAATCGGGGTAGACCTGCTGGATCAGCCGGATCAACCCGACGTCCTGTACGATCGCCGCGTCGATGCCGGCGTCGATGCACGTGCCGAGATGGATGAGCGCATCCTCCATCTCGTGCGGCTTGATCAGGATGTTCAGCGTGAGGTAAACGCGAGCGCCGCCGCCGTGCGCGATCGCGCACGCTTGTTCCAGTTCTGTAACGGTGAGCTGGGCGCCCTCGTCGCGCGCGTTGAACTTCTCGACGCCCAGGTAGACGGCATCAGCGCCGTTCGCGACGGCGGCGCGGACGGCGTCAATAGAGCCGGCGGGGCTGAGAAGTTCAGGGCGGGACATAGGGCGAAATGTAACTTGTTCGAGCTCATTCCTCTCGACCACTGTCCTGGAGCGGGCATCGGATATTGGATCAAGAGTTCCTCAGGTCGTAGTCTGGAGAGAGAAAATGTTTTTTCTCTTTCACAACTACGCTCAATCATGCACGCTCAATCATGCCCGTTGACAACGCGCAGACGCGCCGGTAGTATCCGCTCATGATCCGCGCCCAACTCCCAATCGCGATGACGATGTGCTGCTGCATGTGCCAACCGGCCCATGGAGAAGCGGGAGCGCGCGCGTCGTAACAACGACCTGAACAGGCAACGCAGCCTGGACCAACGCCCCCGATCCTCCACGGATCCGGGGCGCTTTTGTTTTTCTCCCCTTTCTCAACGAGCGCCACCGTGACACCGACCAAAGTTGAAAGAAATGGCAAGCCAATCGCCGTCTACCATGAACACCCGGACTGGTTCAAGCCGCTGTTCGAGGAGCTTGACCGCCGCGAGCTTCCTTACGTTCGCCTCGACGCTGCTGCGCATGTGTGGGACCCGTCCGAGGAGGAATCGCCCTACTCGATCGTTGTGAACCGCGCGTCGCCGTCCGCGTACCTGCGCGGCCACGCCCAATCCACCTTCCACACGCTTCATTGGCTGAAGCACCTCGAGCGCATCGGCGTGCCGGTCGTGAACGGAAGCACGGTGTACACATCCGAGCTCTCGAAGGCGCTGCAGCTCGACGTCCTCGAAGAACTCGGCATTCCCTACCCTCGCGCTCGCGTCATCAACCATGCGTCGCAAGCGCCGGCGGCGGCGAATGGGCTTCGCTTTCCAGTACTGGTCAAGGCGAACATCGGTGGAAGCGGCGCGGGCATCATCCGCTTCGACACGCCGGAATCGCTCGCAGGCGCAGCTCGCGACGGTCTCCTCGACCTCGGCGTGGACAACACCGCGCTCGTGCAGGAGCTCGCGCCGCTTCGTGATGGCCACATTGTGCGCGTCGAAGTGCTCGGCGGAAAGTTTCTCTATGCCATCAAGGTTTACCCGGCCGACGGATCGTTCAACCTCTGCCCGGCTGACGTTTGCCAGACGACGGACGGCAAAGAACTCGAGCGCACCTTTTGCGCCGCCGATGCCGAGAAAAACGGGATGCGCGTCGAGGGATACACGCCACCCGTTGAAGTCGTCGCGAACGTCGAGCGGATCGCGCAGCGCGTCGGGCTCGACATCGGCGGGATCGAGTATCTCATTGACGACCGCGACGGCAAGGCCTACTACTACGACATCAACGCGCTCTCGAACTTTGTGGCCGATGCGCGCCATGTGATCGGGTTCGACCCCTTCGCGCGGTTCGCCGACTACATCGAGTCGCGCGCCGGCATTGTACCCGCCGAACTCGCGGGGGCGCACTGACCATGCGGTACGGATACTGGATGCCCGTGTTCGGCGGCTGGCTGCGGAACGTTCCGGACGAAGGAATGGAAGCGTCGTGGAACTACGTGAAGAAGCTCGCGCAGCGCAGCGAACAAATCGGCTACGACCTCACGCTGATCGCCGAACTCTATCTCAACGACATCAAGGGAATCGAGGCGCCGTCGCTCGAGGCGTGGTCTACGGCCGCTGCACTGGCCGCGGTCACTGAACGGCTCGAACTGATGGTCGCTGTGCGGCCGACATTTCACAATCCGGCGATTCTCGCGAAGCAGGTGGCCAACCTGGACCTGATCTCGAAGGGCCGGATCTCGCTGAACGTCGTGTCGAGCTGGTGGGCGGACGAAGCGCGCCGCTATGGCGTGCAGTTTGATTCGCACGATGACCGATACGCGCGCACGGAGGACTGGCTCAAGATCATCGCCGGCGCGTGGAAGGAGAAAACCTTCTCGCACGAGGGGAAATACTACCGGTCCGAGGAGACGATCCTCTCACCCAAGCCCGCGCGCCGCCCGACGCTGTACGCCGGCGGCGAATCCGAGGCCGCGAAATCGCTGATCACCCGTGCGTGCGATGCGTACGTGATGCACGGCGATCCGCCTGAGCGCATCGCGTCGAAAGTCGCCGACATCCGGCGTCGCCGTGAGGAAACCGGCTTGCCCGAGATGGAGTTCGGGATGGCCGCGTATGCCATCGTGCGGCCCACGGAACGCGAAGCCGCGGACGAGCTCACGCGGATCACCAACGTGAACCCGGGATCCGCCGGCTACAACAATTATCAGGACTGGATTTCGCACACGAAGCTCGAGCAGCAGGTCTCGCTCGAGGATTACTCCGTGTCGAACCGTGGGCTGCGCGCGGGACTTGTCGGCACGCCGGAACAGGTCGCCGAGAAGGTGAACGAGTTTCAGGAGGCCGGCGTTGGTCTCCTGCTGCTCCAAAGCAGCCCTCAGCTCGAGGAGATGGAGCGGTTCGCTGCCGAGGTTATGCCTCTGACAGCGTCTCTCGCAGTTGACTGAGGTGCCGCTCTTCGTGCCGGCCAATGATGTGAATCCATTCGTAACCGTTGAGCGGGCCGAAGACCGGGTGCGGTGCACTCAACGAGCTGATGTCCCGCCCGTCCACCGTTGCGATGGCGGCAAGGAGTCGCTGGCGGACCGAGTGCAGCGACGACCACGCGGTCTCGAATTTCGCGTCGGCTGGCGGATGAGCCCGTTCGGGCGCGGTGATGGGACGTGAACGGTCGAGCACATTATGCCGGTCGAGCGCGTGGAGCCACGATGCCGTCCCCCGCTCGATCGCGAGTCCATCGGCGAGGGCCTTGGAGAACAGCCCTTCGAGCATCTTGGTCGCCATTCCTTCGACCGTGCCGAGGTGCTGGATGATCCCGGTGCCGGTCCATCCGCCGTTGCGCGGCGGGTGGTCGAAGGTC
Organism: Gemmatimonadaceae bacterium; assembly: GCA_050733535.1. Classification (GTDB taxonomy): domain Bacteria; phylum Gemmatimonadota; class Gemmatimonadetes; order Gemmatimonadales; family Gemmatimonadaceae; genus Fen-1231. Next base: position 11,659 of record JBOHTH010000365.1, read on the forward strand.
GCTCGCGGCGTCCCGTCGACCAGCCGCGTGAGGTCAACCCGGATACGCGCGATGTCGTCGGTGATTTCCTTCAGAAGTGGATGCATGGAGGGAAGGTAGCGCTCGCCTGCCGTCCCTGAAACCACCCGTCGCCGGGAGCCGTAGTGAGCGCAACGGGAGGGGTCTATGTGGGGAATAATCGTACTTGGCGCAACCTTCGCAATCTCCTGGCTCAGCTACGGAACGGCCCGCCGTTTCGTCCGCGAGCGGCTGCGATACGTGGAGGCGGCGCTCACCCCCTTCGCCGCGGTCGTCGCGGGCGTTGTGGCCGCGGTCGTCGCGGCGCCGGTGGTCGGATTTCTGCACCTCTTTCCGCTCGTCGGGTCGCTCGTGACTGGTGGTACAGCTGTCGTCTTCGGGCTGAGCGTCGGACTCTGTGTGAGATCCGGGGCAAAGGATGTGAAACGCGGATACGTGATTACCTCGGGCAGCTGATCCGATAAACTCATAGCGGTGAGCTGATAGCTATC
>JBOHTH010000366.1:0-1806 GCA_050733535.1 Gemmatimonadaceae bacterium
CGATGGGTGATGCAGCAGGGAGTTTGGGCATGAGCGACGAAATCATTCGGGTGCAGGCCACCTTTCCAGTCCGGTCTGTCGGCGACGCGCTGGTCGCGCGCCAGTACGCACGGTCGTTCGCACAACAAAAGGGCTTCTCCTGCGGCGATGAGATCGTCATCGACGCGGTGCTCGGCGAGTTGGCCGCAAACCTCCTGAGCTTCGCTGGAACTGGCGAGATCGCGTTCGGCACGGCGATCGCCGACGGACGCACCGGCATTGTCGTGGTCGTCCGCGACCAGGGCCCGGGCATTCCCGACGTCCCCGGCGCGCTCACGGACGGCTACTCGACCGCGGGGCGTCCGGGCCTTGGCCTTGCGAGCGCGCGACGCCTGATGGACTCGTTCAATGTCGTGTCGGCCGCTGACGAAGGGACCACGATCACGATGACGAAGTGGCTCGAAAACGCCGGATAAGATGACGGGCGCTTCGTCGCAGGACGTCCGGCGCAGATTCACGCCGTTCCCCGGTACCCTCACAATTCAGTCAGTTCCAAGCGAAGGCCTGCGGATTCTCGCCGTGGGTTCGCCTGGAGATGACTCGGTCAGCGCCGCGCTTCAGGAGATCAAGCGCTGGGCGCAGGCCGACGGGATCGAGGCGCAGGCCGCCTCCGACCTCGCCGCCGCCGTCCGGATGCTCTCCTCAGGCCGATGGGACCTCGTCCTGATCGGCCTCGGCGAACATCCCGTTGAGGAACTGACGTGGTGGACTGATGCGTTGCGCGCGGCCGAGGGCGCTCCGCCGCTCATCGCGATGGTCGAGTGGCCCTCGATGTCGCTCGTCAATGAGGCCGAGCGGCGTGGAGTTCGCGATATCCTCGCACTGCCGATTCGCCGCGAGGACTTCTCGCGGATCTGCTCGCGGCTCCAAGCCGCGGCCGAGGAAACCTCGCTGCCGCTCCCGCCACCGGAGAGCGAGGCGATGGGCCGCTATTCACTTATTGGACAGCATCCGACGATGCTGGAGATTTACAAGCTCATCGCGCGCGTAGCAAAAAGCAGCGCGACGGTGCTCGTCGAAGGCGAGTCGGGCACCGGAAAGGAGTGCGTCGCGCGACAGATTCATGCCAGCAGCGCCCGTGGTGCGCGCCCATTCGTCGCCGTGAACTGCGCGGCGATCCCGGAGAATCTGCTCGAGAGCGTCCTGTTTGGGCACGAAAAAGGTGCATTCACCGGCGCGATAACGCGCAAGTTTGGGCGCTTCGAGCACGCCGAGGGCGGCACGTTGTTCCTGGATGAACTGGCGGATATGAGCCTTTCGCTGCAGGCGAAGATCCTCCGCGCGGTTCAGGAACGGGAGGTCGAGCGGGTCGGGAGCAGCGAGGTTGTTCCCATCGATGTACGACTGATAGGAGCGACGAACAAGGACCTGCGCGCGGCTGTTGAACAAGGCCGGTTCCGCGAGGATCTCTACTACCGTTTGGCGGTCGTTACAATGCGCCTGCCGCGGTTGGCCGACCGCGGCGATGACCTGTTCCTGCTCACGGCATGCTGTGTGCATGAGTTTAGCGAACGCCATGGCAAACAAATCAATAAGGTGTCGAGTCGCGTGCTCGAGCTCCTGTTCAACCACGATTGGGTGGGGAACGTGCGCGAACTGCGCAACGTGGTGGAGCGTGCAGTGATTCTGGCCAACGGGGATACCCTCAGATCGGAACATTTGCCCGATGAGTTCCGTGGGGAGGGGACCGTTGCACCGAGCTTTGTTGCAAACGGGGATCTCACGCTTGCGGAGGCGGAACGGCGTCATATCGCCTTCGTTCTGGCC
>JBOHTH010000367.1:0-1989 GCA_050733535.1 Gemmatimonadaceae bacterium
GGTTCACCGACTTCAAGCAGCAGCCCAAGGTCAAGCCGTGGCAGGCGCAGATGGCCGGGAACGACACCACGCCGTTCCGTGGGAGCCCCGAGTTCTCGGTGCCGATCACCGGCGACCCCGTGCCCGCGTACGTCGTCTCGCACGCCGGGAGCATGACGTGGACGCCCGGTGCCACGCCCTCGCCGGCGACGATCGACTCGATGTCGTCCGTCCCCAACCCCACGCCGGCCACGAGGGCGTCGCTCGACAACGGGCGCAAGTATTTCCAGATCAACTGCGCGGTCTGCCACGGCGAGGCCGCCGACGGCAACGGCGCGCTCAAGCAGCTCAACCCCGCATATGGATTCCCGCCGAGTCTCCTGACGGATCAGGCGAAAGGGCGGAGCGACGGCTACATCTGGGGGATGATGCGCAACGGCCGCGGATTGATGCCGACGTACAATCGCATCGAAGAGGCGGATCGCTGGGACGTCGTGAACTACCTGCGCGGCCTGCAGGGCAAGTACCCGGTGGTCGTCGGGCCGGTTGGCCGCCCGGGCGAAACGGGGAGCACGCTGCCCGGCTACACGCGGCTCGGCCCCACCGTGCCCGCGAAATACTTCCATCCTGTTGTCACAAGCCGGATGCCGGAAGCGCGGAAGCCGGATGAAGCTCCCAAGGCGGAGATCAAGCCATGAGCGCGGTCGAACCCGCCGTCGTCTCGCGCGAACGCGTGATCAGCGCCGGCGCAACGCAACTTCCCCCGGTGTACCGCCAGGTATCACTCGCGCTGGCGCTGCTGGGCGGCATCGTATTCCTGATCGGCGCGTTCACCGGCAATGATCGTGCGTGGCACGCGTTCCAGGTGAACTGGCTGTTCTGGGCGACGGTGTCGTGTGCCGCGCTCGCGTTTGTGGCTGTGCAGCGCATCACGACGGCACGCTGGTCGCGTGGCGTCATCCGTTTTCTGGAAGGTTTCGCTGCGTTCATGCCGCTGCTGATCGTCGGGCTGATCCTGATGGTGTTCGTCGGGAAGTCCAATGTGTATCCGTGGTGGAGCAAGCTCCCCTCGCTTGCGCATGAGAAGCAGGTGTACCTCGGACACAACTTCTTCGCGATTCGCACGATCGGCATTTTCACGGTGCTTGCACTGCTCCAGATGTGGTACGTCTGGACATCCGTTCGCCTCGACGTCGGCATTTCGCCTGAGGGCGGCGCCAAGTGGGCGGCCGGCCTCCGCGCGCGGATGCGCGCCGGTTTCGGCGAGGAGCGTCGCGAGCTGCACAACACCCACTATCGCCAGGGGTTCATGGCGATATTCATCGGGCTGATCTTCGTGTTCGGCTGGGTCGTGCTCGCGTGGGATCAGTCCATGTCGCTCGATCCTTTTTTCTCGAGCACGATGTACGGCTGGCAGGTGTTGATGGGCGGCTGGATCGCAGCGCTCATGATGTTCTCCGTGCTCATCCGGTTTTTCAAGAAGCATCTCGGCGCCGGCGACCTGATCACCGAGGCGCACTACCACGACATCGGCAAGCTCTGCTTTGCGTTCACCGCGTTCTGGGGCTACCTGACGTTCGCGCAGTACCTCGTGATCTGGTACGGCAACATGCCGGAGGAGACGCACTTCTTCACGCTGCGCCTTACGCATGTCTGGAAGAACTGGACGCTCGCGGCCGCGTGGCTGGCGTTCGCGTTCCCGTTTTTTGGGTTGCTCAGCGTAAAGGCCAAGACGTACACGCCCGTCATGATGTTTTTCGCGGCGTGCGGGATCGTCGGCATCTGGTGCGCGCGGTATACGGAGGTCTATCCGTCGGTGTACGGCGTGACCGACGCATCGCATTTTGGCCTGTGGGAGATCGCCATCACGGCGGGCTTCTTGGGCGCGTGGGGATTCTGCTACACTTCGTTCATGGACGCGTTTCCGAAGTTCCGGGTGTTCCTGCTGACGTCGCCGTTCAGGGATGAGGTACAGGTGCCGGTGGATCCGCGGACGATGGAGCCGTTGCC
>JBOHTH010000368.1:0-3637 GCA_050733535.1 Gemmatimonadaceae bacterium
AGTCGTAAGTGCCCGTGATGCGGATCGTGTCGAGAGCCGCTGCGCGGTCGACAAGCCTGAAATTGAGAACGAGGTCGCTGTGCGGGGTGAGCATTGCTCCCCGCTCAACCGGCTTCCATCCAATGAGACGCGCAAGCAACTGAGTGGGTCCATCCACTAACGCTTCCAATCGGTAGCGTCCCGCCGAATCGGTGCGCGTGCTTCGACCGGACGAAGTCACTCGCACCTCTGCGCCTCGGAGTGCATGACCCTGCGGGTCCATGACGATGCCTCGAATGCTGGACGTAGAATCATGCGCGGACCCAGGTGAGCGCTCCGACCCAAGCGTCATGCGGCCGATGAACGTGACCGTATCGCCGGCATAGACATCCGCGAGCACGTGCAACGGACCCCATTCCGGCGCATTGATATCGATACGCCGCGTGCCAGGTGGAACGTCTTCAATGACAAACTCACCCGTTTCATCCGTTTCAGCCGTAAGCGTCGTGCCCCGAATCAGAACATTTGCGCCGACCACGCGGTGCCGGGTGGGATCGACTATGATGCCGGCCACCACGGCGCCGAGGCCTGCCTCTGCGGCGACGCGTGGTGGAGGACGTTCAGTGTCGATTGCGAAATGGTCGCCGCCATCGAGCAGCGTCAGGTCGCGACGGACGAAACGCGATGGAGCCAGTTGAAATGTGAGCGTGGGCGTGTTCTGTGTGCCTCGCACCGCACGCAGCAGAATGCTCTGGTGTACCGGCACGTCACAGATCGCGTACGATCCGTCGGGTTTGATATGCACGCGTGAGACGGTCGGCACCGTTCGCTCCGATGAGTCGCGCGTGTCGTTGCCACCCGACCAGGCTGCTTGCACAATCTCGGAACTGTCAGGTGGATCGCCGACCGCGACGGCCACACGACCGAACACCAGGCCCGTATCGTGCGCCGGCACCGGCGCCACTCCGCAGAGGCGCTGCCAGAGCGTAGAAAATGCGGGTGCACTGTCGACCGACTGCACGACAAGGGTCGCGTGCGCCGATGCGGCGACCATCAAGAGGCCAGCGATCAGGATCTGCATTTCCCAGTAGCCACCCACATAACGGCGGATCTCCTCTTGACCTTCTACAGGGCTAGACCTAACGTACCTCTCACGTCCTTCTACAGGAAGGGATCATGAGTTCCGATCCGGTCTCCGTCCGCCAGGGCACGCTCGACATGCTCATCCTCAAGGCGCTCTCGCTGCAGCCCAACCACGGATGGGGGATCGGCGAGCGAATCCAGCAGATCTCCAAGGATGTGCTCCAGGTGCAGCAGGGTTCGCTCTATCCCGCCCTGCACCGCCTCGAGGCGCGCGGCCTGCTGGCGTCGGAGTGGCGCGCGTCCGAGGACAATCGCAAGGCGAACTACTATCGCCTCTCGCCCGCCGGGCGGCGCGTGCTGCAGGACGAGCGCGCCGACTGGGAGCGGTTCATGGGCGCGGTGCAGCGGGTGATGGAGGCAAGCTCATGAGCCTCTTTCATAAGATGTGGTTCCGGCTTCGCGCGCTGTTCGACCGCGGCGCGCTTGAGAGCGAGCTCGACGCGGAGATGCGCGATCATATCGCGCGCGAGACGAAGGCGAACGTGGCGCGCGGAATGAACGAAGCCGACGCCCGCCGTGCGGCGCTCGCCGCGTTCGGCGGAGTGCAGCACTTCAGGGAGGAAACGCGCGACGCACGCGGCATGCGATGGCTCGACGCGTTTCGCCAGGACGCCGCGCTCGCCGCTCGGTCACTCGCGAGGAGCCCGGGCTTCACACTGACGGTTGTGCTCACGCTCGCACTCGGCGTCGGCGCGAACGCCGCCGTCTATTCGATTCTCGACCGCATCTACCTGCGCGCGCCCGACGGCATCAGCGATGCGCGCGACCTGCGCCGCCTGTACGAGAAGCTCCCGCCTAAGGCCCCGATGAACGGCTCCAACCACGACATGGTGGTGACGCAGTTCGACTACGCGACCTTCACCGAGATGCGCGACGCGCTGCATGGAGACGCCGATCTCGCGGCCTACCTCGGACCTGACTCGACGTCCCTCGGCCACGGCGAGAGCGCCGTGCCGGTGCGCGCGGTGTACGTCTCGACGAACTACTTCTCGACGCTCGGCGTGCGCAGCGCGCGCGGCAACTTCTTCACGACCGCCGACTCTGCGGTGGATCACGACCCGGGCGTCGCCGTCATCACAGCCGGCCTGTGGAATCGCGTCTACGGACGCGATCCGGCAGTCGTAGGACGCACGATCGAAGTCGCCAAACGCCCGTACGTCGTGGTCGGCGTTGCGGGCGCCGGATTCTTCGGCGTCGAGCTGAACAGCGCGGAGGTCTTCCTCCCGCTCGGTGCGTACGAGGGCATGATGCAGCGGGGGCAGCCTTGGTACAAATCGCGCATTGAGACAGTCCTCCGCCTGGTTGCGCGAGTGCCCGGCGGTGACGACCGGCACCTCGGCGCCGTTGCGACGGTAATCAATCGTCGGGCCAACGGGGACATGCGCGGACAGATGCGGCCCGGTTCCTCACCCGACACGCTCTCTTCGGTAATTATGGGTCCGATCATCTCTGCGCTCGGCCCGTCAGACCAGCCGAAGGAGTACGCCATCGGCCTCCGCGTCGCCGGCGTGACGGCGATCGTACTCTTGATCGCGTGCGCAAACATCGCCAACCTGCTTCTCATCCGCGGCGTTCGGCGGCGGCACGAGGTGGCAGTGCGCCTCGCGCTCGGCGTATCCCGGCGGCGCCTCATGCTGCAGTTCCTCACCGAGGGTGCGCTGCTCTCAGCAATAGGCGGAGTCGCCGCGATTCTGTTCGGCGCCTGGGGCGGCACCGCCCTGCGTACGCGCGTGCTTCCGCGAACGCATTGGGCATCACCACCGGTGGACGCCAAGGTAATGCTGCTAACTCTCGCGATCGCGCTTGCCGTGGGGATCGTCGCCGCCTTGCTCCCCGCGCTCGGCGGCACGCGCCTCGATATCGTGGACTCGCTCAAGCCGGGCAGCCGCGGCTCCGCGCCCGCACGCTCGAGACTCCGCACGGTACTGCTCGCCGCGCAGACCGCACTCTCGCTCGTGCTGCTCGTCGGCGCCGGACTGTTCGTGCGAAGTGTGCGCGCATTGCACGTCATGCCGCTCGGCTACGCCACCGACGAGATCGCGTTCGGGATGCTCGAGTTTGACGGGCGGGACGGGCCGTGGTCGCACCAAACCGAGCGCGCCGCGGCGTTCCCTCGCGTCGCAGAGCGTGTCGCGAACACACCAGGCGTTCTGGGCGTCGCATTGGCGCAGAACGCGCCCATGCGATCCGCCTCTTCGATGCAGACGTGGCTGCCGGGCATCGACTCCGCGGCCATAGTGGGATACTACAACGCGGTGTCGCCGGAGTTCTTCGAGGTGACTGGAACTCGGCTGATCGCGGGCCGAACGCTCACCGCTGACGACCGGCGCGGTCCGGGCGGCGCCATCGTCGTCAATATGGCGCTCGCGGCCAAGGTATGGCCCGGTGAGTCTGCACTCGGGAAGTGCGCGATTCTCCGCCACAAGACGGACGGCTGCTCGATCGTCGTCGGCATTGTCGAGGATACGAAGCTCATGCGCGCTTTCGAGAAAACGCCTTCCCCGCAGTACTACTT
>JBOHTH010000369.1:0-10652 GCA_050733535.1 Gemmatimonadaceae bacterium
GGAGTGGTGTCGGCGCCGCTGTTCGTGGCCGCTTCGACGAAGGGTCCTAGCGCGGCCCGCGTGCTCCGCCCGCTGCTTGTGCTGTGCGTGGTCGGCGTGATCGTGGTCGACAACGTGTTCGAGTTCCTGATCCTGTTCGAGCTGACGGTGGTGGCGATCTACGCGCTGATCAGCGTGCGTTACGAGGACCCCCGCGCGGACCGCGCGGCGTCGCTGACGCTGACGCTGGCCAAGCTGGGCGGCGGAGCTGTGCTCGCCGGCCTGGTGTTGCTCGGCGTGGAGGGCGGCACCTTCTCCTTCGAGCAGCTCGCCCACACCGGTCCCGGTCTCTCCTCCGCGGTGGTCGAGCTCGCACTTCGCATCCGGATACGCCTTTCGAAGGAGGCGCTCTATGTCGCGCGCCTGCTTCTTCAGTGCAGCGCCGGTCAGCACTTTTGGGCGCTTGCCGGACGTGCTCTTCTTCTTGATCGGGCGGACGGGCGTCACGACGAGCGGGGCGCGCGGTCCGGGGTCAGTCCTCGACGCCCGCGAACGACGAGAGCCGGTCGATCAGAGCGTGGAGCTGCTTTTCGGTCAGGTCGATCTCCTGCGCGGCTCCCTCGACATCGAGCAGCCCGGCGCGCATCGAGATCGCCACCTGATTCAGGTAGCGGATCTTCGCGAGGATCTCGTCGGTCGCCTTCCGAAGCCCGTGAAAGCGGCGCTTCTCGGACAGCGCGCGGCGGTGCCGCTTGACGAGTTCGTCGGCGGTGAGGCGCTTCGCGAGGACGAGCACCTCGTCCTTCGTGCGGCCTGGGAGCGCGCCGCGGTCCGGCAGCCCGAGGTCGTCCCACGACTCGTCGGCAAACCAGAGGCGCCCTACGTACTCCACGCCGTCGAAGCCGACGCGGCACGACACGTTGTAGCGCCGGCCGTCGTTCTCGATGGTCGCAATGTGGGGCTGCGTAATTTCGTCGTAGGTGCTCATTGCCGTCGCAAAAAATCCTTGAGGGCGGAAAACAGCTTTACTGGCTGTTCAACATACGGTACATGACCGCAGTCATCCAGCGGTACGAACTCGGCACCGAGCGATTTCGCAATGGATTCCGAGCTTTCGAATGGGATCGGGTCCTGCCGTCCGTGCACGACGAGCGCCGGACAATGCATCGAGCGCAGATCTGCCTCCAGGTCGAAATCACCGAGGCTTTCCCAGATCGACTGCTGTACGCGCCCGGTGACACGGAACGGTGTCAGATCTGCCGCGCGGTTCGGGTCGGCGAAGTACCCCGCGACGCTGACTTCGAAGGCGCGCTGACGGTACGCCTCAGGGTCGCGCTCCTTGAGGCCGGACGCGGCAAGCTCCGCCCGCATGGACTGGATCGCCGGTCCCTGCTGGCGCCGCGCGAACTCGGCTTCGAAGCGGCTGCGATATGCCTTCGAGACCGGAGCGGGGTCGATCAAAACGAGCCGCGCCGGCATTGGGCGCGCGTGATCCGCCGCCCCGCGCGCGTATAGCAGCGCGAGCAGCCCTCCCCAAGAGTAGCCGACGAGTGAGAGCGGATCGATGCCGAGCTCCGCGATCACGTGCGCAAGGTCGTCCACCTGGGTTTCCCACGTGATGACAGTGGGCACCACTTCCTTCGACCGTCCGCCGCCACGCTGATCGTAGAAGATCAGCTCGAAATCGGCGGCGAGCGCGAGCATCTGCGGCAGCAGGTATGCGTGGTCGGCGCCAGGCCCACCGTGGAGCACCAGCAGGCGCGGCGCTCCGGACGGCCCGTACGAACACCAGTAGAGTGGTGCACCGGTCGATCGCGTGAACCCGGATCCGCGCGGCGGGGGAATGGGCGCAGGCGCCACGGGGCGATCTCGCTGTATGGGGTGTAGTGAGGAAGCGTGGCAGGGCGTATGTTACGCGCACGGTAATCGCGACACCAGCGGCGGGGCGCGCTCGCCTCGCGGCAACTGCAGCATCATGGACAACTCACTAACACTCGCCCGCTACTTCGCGCGCTTGGTCTGGCTGCTGGTCCACGAGGACCAGTCGGTTCGCGACCAGAAGGCCGCGTTGCGCGCGGTTGTCACGGTGTCGAAGGAGTCCTCGGTGCGCCTCCGCAACAAGGACGGGAGGCTCGCCGTGAACGGGCTGGTGATGCCCCAGGCGCTGACGGGCGTGCAGGAGCTCGCCGCGCGCCTGGCCGTCCATGCGATCGAGGAGATCGAGATCGACCAGGGTGCGGTCCCCGGCGAGTTGCTCGCGCTCGCGCGCCTGCTGGCGGTCGAAGCGACAACATCGTCCGACACGGCCGATTTTGCCAAGAAACTCTCCGAACTGGAGAGCACGACGGTTCACGCGAAGCGCGTTGCCGTGCCGGAAACGGCGCCGGCGCGCACGACTGAGCCCGCAGCGCCGGAGGGCACGGCGGACGCCGCTCACGCGCGCGTCCCGAAGCTCCTCGCGCGGCTGACGGAGCAGCTCGATCCAGTCACGGTGCAGCCGTTGCTCGACGAGCTCACCCAGCTCGCCGAGCAGGCGACGCGCGAAGGCCGCACGACGGACGTCGCGACGATCTTTGCCGCGCTGCTCGACCGTGAGACGACCATCGTCGACCCGGACGTACGCCGCGCCTGCCTCGTTGCCGTCCGGCGCCTCACGAAGCCGGTGATCCTGCGCCCGATCGCGGTGCTCCTCGTCTCGCACCCGACGAGCGCGTCGCGCACCGAACGAATCCTTCAGCGCGTCGGGCAGGACGGGGTCGACGCCGTAGCGGACCAGTACACGAGCTCGCGCACCGTGCCAGAGCGCCAGGTGTATCGCGCCGTGCTCTTGCGGCTCCCGCTCGCGCGCGAAGCGCTCGTGCAGATGCTGACGGACCCGCGCTGGTACGTTGTGCGACAGGCCGCCGAGTTCCTCGGTGAGCTCGGCGGGGAGGAGTCCGAGCGCCCGCTTGCCGAGCTGCTGCGGCACGGTGACGAGCGTGTGCGCCGCGCGGCGACACGCGCTCTCTCTCGCATCGAGAGCTCGTTCACGCTGGACGCGGTGGCGCGCGCGGTCATCGACGCGGCAGCGTCCGTGCGCCTCGAGGCCGTTGCTGGCCTCGCGCTGCGGAAGAGCGGGCGCGTGGGGTCGATGCTGGCGAAGGCGATCGACAGCGAGGCTGAGCAAGAGGTGCAATACGCGATCCTTGGTGCGCTCGGCCGCGTTGCGACGGCGGAGGCGGTGCAGAAACTCACGAAAGCTGCGGAGGCCGCCAGCGGGCTGTTCACGTCGCGCAAGAACATCGGGCTGCGCGTCGCCGCGGTGTACGCGCTCGGGGATGCGCGAACGCCTGGAGCGCTTGCCGCGCTCCAGGCGCTCGGGCACGACAAGGACAGGGAAGTACGCGACGCGGCGGCGAAGACGCTGCTGCTCGTGCGCGGCACTGCCGACTAAGGCGCCGACCATCAGACCATCAGCCAAGGGAGGCTGCGCTCCGTGACCCTCACTTTTCTCACGATCGGCCTGCTCGCCGGCATGCTTGCCGGAATCTTCGGGATCGGCGGCGGGATACTGATCGTCCCGGCACTGGTCTTCTTCGGGAAGATGACGCAGCGCGCGGCGATGGGAACATCGCTCGGCGCGATGCTGCTGCCGGTGGGCGCGCTGGGGGTCTATGCGTACTGGCGGTCCGGCGACGTGAACATCAGGGCGGTGCCGTGGATCGCGCTGGGGATGTTTGTGGGCGCGTATGCCGGCGCTGTGCTCGCGGAATCCGTCAGCGAGTCGTCGCTGAGGCGGGCGTTCGCGGTGCTGCTGGTGCTGGTGGCGGGGCGGCTTTGGATGACGACCTGACGCACGTCGCATACGCGGGGTCGACAGGGCTGAAGAGAGAGGCATTGAAGATTCGGGCCATCACCTCGATGCCGTCCACGAGGCGTGGCCCCGGGCGGCTGGTGAGCGCGTTGCCGTCGAGTGCCCACACGGCGACGCTGCCGGGGAGCGACCACGCTGGCGACGTGAGGAGGCGGCGGGCTTCCGCCGTGGAGCGCTCCACACCGTAGCCGCACGGCGCGACGAGCACGATGTCCGGCGCGGCCTGCGCAATCGCGGCGGGTGTGACGACCTTCGAGTGCTCGCCCTGCAATGCGAGGACGTCGGCGCCGCCTGCGCGGTGGATCATCTCCGGCACCCAGTGCCCGCCGGCGAAGATCGGGTCGGTCCACTCGATCATTGCAACGCGTGGGCGCGGGGCGCGTGCGGCCTTGAGTGCGCTGTGGACCGCGAGCATGCGCGCGCGCATGCCGGCGAGGAGTTCCTCGCCCTCGTCGTCGAGCTGCATGGCGTGTGCCGCCCGCGCGATGTCGTCGAACACGCCGTCGAGTGTCGTCGCCGAGAGCGAGACAACACGGGGCGGCGGCGTCAGGCGCGCAGCGAGCGCGCGCACGTCGGTCTCCACCACGGCGCACACGTCGCACAGCGCCTGCGTGAAAATCAAGTCGGGGCGCAGCGCGCGAATCCGTTCCTCGTCGAGCGTGTAGAGGGACGTCCCCTCGTCCACCACGGCGCGGACCTGCGCATCCACCGCTCCGGGCTCGCCGGCGCCATCCACGCGGCTCGACGTCACCCGCAGGCGCGACGCCACCTGCGCGGGATGGTCACACTCGTGCGTGATGCCGACGAGCGACTCGATCGCGCCGAGCGCCGCGACGATTTCAGTAGCCGACGGCAGCAGCGTGACGACGCGCGGCACAGCCGGCTTCATTTTGCCTCGTACACCATCTTGCCGCCGACCCACGTCGAGACGACGTGCGTGTCGAGAATCGTCTCGACCGGCGCGCGCATGATGTCCTGATCGAGCACGGTGAAGTCGGCGTACTTGCCGGGCGTGATCGAGCCAAGGTCGTGATCCTGGAACGCGGCGTAGGCGGGCCAGATTGTCATCGCCTTCAGTGCCTCGTCGCGGGTCATGCGCTGCTCGGGGTACCAGCCGCCCGGGGGCCAGTTGTTGGCATCCTGCCGCGATACTGCGGAGTGGAACGAGATGATCGGGTTCACGTGCTCCACCGGGAAATCGGTGCCGTTCGGGATGATGACACCGGTGTTGAGCAGCGAGCGCCACGCATACGCGCCGTTCAGGCGCGAGACGCCGAGGCGAGTGCCGACCCAGTACATGTCGCTGGTCTGGTGGCTCGTCTGCATCGACGGAATCACGCCGAGTTGCGCGAAGCGCGGGATGTCCGTGTAGTGGAGGTTCTGCGCGTGCTCGATGCGAAAGCGGTGGTCGGCAACCGGCACAGCGGCGAGTGCGGCCTCATATGCGTCGAGCGCGACGCGGTTGCCGCGGTCGCCGATCGCGTGGGTGCAGACCTGGAATCCGGCGCGCAGCGCGCGCGTCGCCACGTCCTGAATGTGGGCCTGTGTGGACTTGAGGAGCCCCGTGTTGCCGGGATCGTCGCTGTACGGCTCCAGCAGCGCCGCGCCGCGCGAGCCCATCGCGCCGTCGGCGTAGAGTTTGATGCTGCGAATCCAGAGCGTCCCGCCGTAGAGGCCGCTCTGCGGGCCGCGCGCGAAGGCTTTCGCGATCGCCGTGGGGTCGTCGCCGACCATCACATACATACGGGCGTTGAGCTGTCCCGCCTTGCCGAGTTCCTCGTAGGTGTCGAGCACGTCCTGCGGCTCGCCGGCGTCGTCGACGCCGGTGAGTCCCCAGCGATGCATGTCGGCGATCGCGGCGAGGAGTTCGTGCTTGAGCTCTTCGTGCGTCAGCGGCGGCACCGCGCGCTGCGTGAGCGCCTGCGCGTTGTCGACGAACACGCCGCTCGGGCTGCCGTCGGCGAGACGCTCGATGCGTCCGCCGGCGGGGGCCTTGGTCGCTGCGGTCACGCCGGCCGCTTCCATCGCTTTCTTGTTGGCGAGGTTGGCGTGGCCGTCGATGCGCTCGAGAAGCACGGGGTTGTTCGGAATCGCGGCGGAGAGTCTCTCATGCGTCGGGAAGCGCGTATCCGCCCAGCGGTTCTGGTCCCAGCCGTGGCCCGTGACCCACACGCCTGGCGCGACGGTCTTCGCCTTGGCGACGACGCGCGCGATGATCTCGTCATAGGTGGACGCGCCGGTGAGGTCCACGATCGCGAGCGTCTGCCCAAGCTCGGCGACGTGCCCGTGCGCATCCGTGAGGCCAGGGACGACCGTGCGGCCGCCGAGGTCGAGCACGCGCGTCTGTGGTCCCTTGAGCGTGAGCGCGCCGCGCGCGTCGCCGACGAACTCGATGCGGCCGCCGCGCACGGCGAACGCGCTGACGAACGGATGCGAGTCGTCGACGGTGTAGATGCGGGCGTTGGTGACGATGAGGTCGGCGGGCTGCTGCTGTGCGGCGAGCGGCAGGGCGAAGAGGGCGAGGGCGACGCGAATGGCTCTGTTCATGTGCGGTCGAGTTTGGGAGGTGATCTGCGTAAGTAAGCGCGTTAGCTCTCAGCGTACAACAGATCTGTGCGCGACGGTCGGTCGCGTGAGCATCGCGACGTCGGGGGCCAACTCGGGGCCCTCGGCTGGATCGCGTCCTGAGCCCCGACTTACGCGATGCTCGCGCTCCCTCCCTGCGGGCAGACGCGTCCCCCGGGGGCTTTCCACGCAACGCGAAGCGATCGCGCGCGCTGCGTGGTGCGTTGGGCGCGCGTCTCGAAAACGGATCGTGCGGACTTTGGTTGATGAGGCAGCGGCCGCGCGTGCAGCCGTGAGCAGGAAGTTCTGAGTGTGATCTGCGCGCGACGGTCGGTCGCGTGAGCGTCGCCACGCCGGGGTCTGACTCCGATGCTCGGCGGAGATCGTGTCCTGAGCCCCGGCTTAGGCGATGCTCGCGCTCCCTCCCTGCACACTGAGCCGTCCCCGATCGGCACTTAAGCGCAACGCGAAGCCACCGTGCGCGCTGCGCGCTGAGTTGCGCGCGCGTCTCGAAAATGGATCGTGCGCGCTGCAGAGTGCCGTGGCGATGCCGAAGTTAGTCGAGCTTCGAGTCGGTGCCGTGCAGGGAGGGAGTGGGAGGGTTGTTAAAGTCGGGGCTCAGGACACGATCCCAGCCCAACATCGGCGCTGGACCCCGACGTAACAACCCTCCCGCGACCGACCGTCCGCGCGCTGAGTTCAGAGCTCGCAGCTACTGCTGGCGCGTGCTGAGCCACTTCGCGCGGAACGCGAGCTGCTCGGCGGTCGGAGTCATCCCCGCATCCTCGAACGTGACTACCTGAAGCGCCGGGTTCTCCTCGATTGTCATCGTTGCCTCGCGGTGGCCGGCGCGGTTGTCGAACGCGATCGTGACTTTGTCGCCGGGTTTGTGCGCAGCGATCGCCGCACGCAGGTCGTCATCGGTCGCCAGCGTCTTTCCGTCGATGGCCGTGATGCGGTCGCCGCGATCGAGCCCTGCGTCGTATATCGGCGTGCCTATCAAGGCTTGGGAGATCGTGAGCGGCGGAGTTGCGCGACCGGGAGCGCCACCGCGCCCGCCGCGCCCGCCGCCGGCCAGGTTCTCGCCGACCCACGGCGCGCCCGCCTGCGCCTTGCGCACGAGCAACCCGGCGTTCGCGAGGAGCTTGGGGTAGTCCGGCAGCTCGTGTCCAGCGATGTACCGCTTCCAGAAATCCCAGGCCCACGCGGAGTCGCCGGACGCGATCGCGAGTGCGCGCCGCGCATCGTCGAGCGTGTACGGGATTTCCGGCTTGCCCTGCCTCTTCCACATCGTGCGCATGAAATCATCGAGCGTGTGACTGCCGCGCGAGCGGAGCGAGAGATCGATCGCGAGCGCGATGCCCGCGCCGTACGTGTAGTACGAGATGAAGATGTTCGCACGATTCTGGGGGTCGATCGAGACGGCCGCGTCGGTGAATGGCGCCTGCTGGCTCATGCCGATGGGCCCGTAGAATCGGCGCCCCGGTGCGTTCGTGACGGTGTTGACGATGCCGCCGAGACCGCGCACGAACGCGCTCGCCTGCGTGACTCCCGCGCGTGCTTCGAGCAGCGGCCCATAGTACTGCGTGAACCCCTCGGCGATCCACAGCGCGCCCGACATGTTCGCGCGGTCGTAATCGAACGGCTCAATCGTCGCCGGGCGAATCCGCTTGACGTTCCACGAGTGGAAGAACTCGTGCGCGACGGTCGAAAGCTCGCGCAGCGCGCTCGTGTCCATGCTCGCGTTTCCGGTCACGCTCGTCGAGTTGCGATGCTCCATGCCGTCGCCATTGCAGCTCGGGCGGTAGCATGCGACGAAGGTGTACGTCCCGTAGTCGTACGCGGGGAACTCGCCGAACACCGCGGCGGCTTCCTGCACGATCTTCTTCGCGCCTGCCGCGTACTCGTCGATTGTCGCTGAGGGCGCCGGATCATCCACGGCTGCGCGGAACTTGAGTGTCTTGCCGCCGCTCGTCTCCGTCCACTCACGCCACTGGATCGGGCCGACGTGCGTCGGGCTGTCGAACAGGTACTGCATGCTGGGGCCGGTGAAGCGCTCGGAGTCGGACGTCGGCACGAGTTGCGTCGCTATCGTCCACGACGGGTTCGGCCGGTGGATCGTGACGCTCACGGGGCGACGCTCGAGGCCGCGCGCGTACACGAACGTCGCCGGCGGCTGGATGTGTGCCTGGACCTCGTCGAATCCGGGGTACGTGCCGTCGGCACGATCGGCAAACAGCGTGTACGTCACCGTCACGGTGCCGTCGTGGCCGGAGACGTCCCATCCGTACGGGTCGGGGCGCGTGACCTTGAGCTCTCGCCCCTTCGAGTCCACTGCTTTGAAGGAATACACGTTCTTCGCGAACTCATGCAGCGCGTAGCGCCCGGTCGAACTGCGGGCCATCCGCGTGTGCAGCGTGCCCGGCTGAAGTGCGGTGAACGTCGCCTTCACCTCGGCTTCGTGGTGGACGATGTTCGGAAAGGAGATCTCGTAGGAGATCACCGGTCCCTTGTTTCCCTGCTGAATAGGGCGGAGCTGTGCGGCGGCGTGTGTGCCGGCGGCTGCCGTGAACGCGGCGGCGAGCAGCAGTGAGGTGCCAGTTCTGATCGGTTTCATGGGTCGATGGCGGATGTTGAGGCGAATGGGGCGACGTTGTGTCTCACGCGAGCGGCTCCATCGCGGAACTCCCCTCCTCGATCGGCGCTCCTTCGCGCAGGTCCCTGAGGATTTCGATCGCGCCGATGTGCAGCGCAAGGTCGCCGAGCGCGCGGCCGTCCGGTTCGAGCGACGCGCGCTGGAGCCACATGAACTTCCCGGTTTGCGAGCTGATGTAGTCGCTGAGGCGCTGTCGTGCCGCGGCGTTCACGAACCCGCGCACCACCTTCCCGCCGAGCAGAACCGCCTCGACACTCCGCTCTTCGACGCCCGACGGCGGCGCGGTTGCGATCTGCACGTCGCCGTCCGGCGCGGTGGCGAGGATGATGTGCTCCGACTGCACGATCAGTTGCGAAGGCGGTTCGTTGAGCTTGGGGCGGTGGGCGCGCGTCACGGTCATCCAGCCGCCGCGGCGGCCGTTGAGGTACGGCACGAGCGCCTGGTCCTCGCCGATGAGGATGTGTCCCTCGATCATCGTGCCGTCGCGCATGACGAGATGGACGCGCCGGGCGTGCGCCTGGCGAATGCGGGACAGCGATGGGTTGGTCATGGTGCGGGGCGTCGTGCGACGCGGTAGAGTGGAATGGCGCGGCGTGGCCTGAATATGTGCGCTGGGGGGAGGCGGGGTTAGTAATACAGGATGGAGGATCGAGGATCGAAGATGGAAGATGAACGATGACGGCCGAGAACTGAGTACCAACAACCGAGGACCGATTGCCGTGAACCTCCGCTTTCTGATTCTGCTTGCCCTGCCTCTTGCCGCGGGCGCACAAACCCGGCCCGCCGCGCTTCGGTCGGCGCCGGTCTCGGACGTCCACTACACAATCACGTTCAAGGGCGTGCAAGCCGCCGAGCGCGCGGTGGACGTCTCGATGTCGTTCACGGCGACAGGCAAGGACCCGGTGCTGCTCTCGCTTCCGATCTGGACCCCGGGCGACTACGAGGTGAGTTATTTCGCGCGGAACGTATCGCAGTTCGAGGCGACATCACACGGCAAGCCGCTCACGTGGGACAAGACGACGCCGAGCACCTGGCGAATCATTACGGAAAACGGCGGTCCGGTCACGGTGTCGTTCCACTACCGGGCAGATTCACTCGACAATGCGCAGAGCTGGACGCGCGACGACTTCGCGCTCCTGAACGGAACCAACATCTTCCTGTATCCCGAGGGGCGTGCGCTGGATTTCCCCGCGACCGTCGCCGTGCAAACAGAAGACGCGTGGCGCGTGGTCACGGGGATGAAGCCCGTCGGCGTGCGCGCGTGGAATGCGACGGGCTACCACGATCTCGTCGATCACCCGTTTTTCATCGGGAAGTTCGACGTGGACAGCGCGCAGGTCGCCGGCGCGTGGATGCGGTTCTCGTCGTATCCGCCCAGCTCTGTGAAGCCCGTGCAGCGCACGCGCCTGCTCGACCAGATGGCGCGCGCGATTCCGACGGAAGTTGCGGTGTTTGCGGACCGCCCGTGGTCGCACTACGACGTCATGCAGATCGCGGACTCAGGGTTCGGCGGGATGAGCGCGCTCGAGCACGAAAACTCGAATGTCGGGATCATCGGTGCCGCGTACATGGACGAGGATTTCGTCCCTTCCGTCTACG
>JBOHTH010000370.1:0-3462 GCA_050733535.1 Gemmatimonadaceae bacterium
GCCCGGCCAGCCCTTTCTCGATCGCGTGATCAAGAAGGATGATGTCCTCCTGCTGAGCGGGCCGGTGCGTTTTTTCCACGGACGCGTGCTCGCGCCGCGGGAGTTCGTGAACCTCGGTCCCGAAGACGCGGCGACCGGAACGAGCGGCGGGCGGGTGCTGGCGGTTTATCCGGCGACGGAAGGATTTTCGTTCAAGCAGCTGCGTGGGCTCATCGAGCGCCATCTCGACGAATACCTGCCGCTGTTTTCGGAGTACATCCCGGCGGCGCTCATTGCCGCCGCCGGCGTGCCACCATTGCCGGAGGCGTTGCGCGCGGTGCACCGCCCGCGGTCTCTTGCCGAGGCGCATGCGGGTCGCGCGCGGCTTGCGTACGAGGAACTGCTGTGCGTGCACATCCTCAAGCTTCGGGCCAAGGCGCTCGCCCGCGAGGCGCGCGCCGGGATCCGATTCGAGAACAAGCGTGTGCTCACGTCCCGGCTCAAGGCGCTGCTGCCGTTCGAGCTCACGGGCGCGCAAGTCCGTGCGACGCGCGAGATCGTGCAGGACATGACGAGCCCTCAGCGCATGCATCGCCTGCTCCAGGGCGACGTGGGAAGCGGCAAGACGATCGTCGCCCTGTTCGCCGCGCTGCTCGCCGCGGAGAACGGATATCAGGCCGCGATCATGGCACCCACGGAGCTGCTCGCAGAGCAGCACGCGCGCACGTTCGCTGCGCTGCTCGCGCCGCTCGGGATGTCGCCGCTCCTCGTCACCGGCGCGCTCTCCGCGCGCGACCGGAAGGCCGCGGCCACGCGGCTCGCGAGCACCGAGCCGTTGATCGTCGTCGGCACGCACGCGCTGACGCAAGAGAAAACCAGCTTCGCGCGGCTCGGCCTTGCGGTCGTGGACGAACAACACCGATTTGGCGTCGAACAGCGACTCGCGCTCGGCAAAAAGGGCGATCGTCCCGACGTGCTGCTCATGAGCGCCACGCCGATTCCGCGTTCGCTCGCGCTCACCCTGTACGGTGACCTCGACGTGAGCGTCCTCGACGAGCGTCCCCCGGGCCGCCTGCCGGTGACGACCGCGATGCGGGCCGAGAAGGCCCGTTCGAAAGTGCTCGACTTCGTGGACGCTCAGGTTGCCAACGGCCGCCAAGCGTACATTGTCTTCCCTCTCATAGAAGAGAGCGACAAGGTTTCGCTGCGTGCGGCGACCAGGGAGTTCGAGTCACTCAGCACAGGGCGATTTGCCGCACGCAGGGTCGCGCTGCTCCACGGTCGTCTCGACGCCGATGAAAAAGATGGCACGATGCGGCGTTTTCGCGACGGCGAAATCGACATCCTTGTCTCGACGACGGTGATCGAAGTCGGCATCGACGTCGCGAACGCGACCGTGATGCTCATCGAACACCCCGAGCGATTCGGACTCTCGCAGCTCCATCAGCTGCGCGGCCGTGTGGGACGCGGTGCCGAAGAGAGTTTCTGCATCCTGCTCGGCGACGTCAGCCCGGAGGTGGCCGAGCGCCTCGGCGTGTTCGTCGGAACGGACGACGGCTTCGAGATCGCCGAGGCCGACCTGCGCCTTCGCGGCATGGGCGACCTGTTCGGCGAGCGCCAGAGCGGCGAGCCGACCTTCCGCGTGGCCGACCCGCTGCGCGACGTCGAACTCGGCGAGGTCGCCCGCGCGGGCGCGGCGGAGCTTCTCGCCGCCGATCCGGAACTGACCAGCAAGGCGAACAAGCCGCTCCACGACGTGCTGCGCAAGCGATACGGGCGCGCGCTGGAGTTGTTCAGGGTCGGCTAGTGTCGCGTTCCGAAAATTGCTTCGCAAGTCGGGCGAGCTAACGCATCTGACAAACTCGGGCGAGGGGCGGAAGCGGGAGGCGGGGCCCCGAACTCCCAGTTCCTCCTCCGCACTCCGCACCGGGCCGAAATCCCGCGTCCCTCTCATTCTCCTCACTCGCACCAAGTTCGGTTTGTGAGATGCCTTCCTGAGTTAGATTATCTGCGTCCACGATCGCCGATTCCGTCCCCGCTACCTTCGGACCGATGCGACCTTCAATGTCACGCAGTGCTTTCGTGCTCGCCGCTGCCGCGGTGCTGACCGCAGCGGCGCCGGCGCACGTATCCGCACCTGCTGTGCCCTGCGACGCGAACAACGCCAGCCTCACGCTCCCGCCCGGATTCTGCGCAACGGTGTTCGCGGGCAACATCGGCGCGCCGCGGCACATGGTCGTCGCGCCAAACGGCGACCTGCTGGTGATCGGCAACCCATATCAAACGAACGCCGAAGCCGGCGGCGCGCGCACGGGCGGCTCGCTGATGCTGCTCCGCGACGCGAACGACGACGGCAAGGCGGAGCTCATCGTGAAGCTGAAGCCCGGAAGTGGATCGGGAATCGCGCTCGCGAACGGCTACCTGTACACGTCGGCGGGCCCGGCCATCGTGCGCTATAAGTACGCAACCGGCGACACGACGCTTGGCGCGGCCGACACGGTCGTCTCGGGTTTTGCGACCGGAGGTCACACGGCGTACAACTTCAAGATCATCGGCAGCACGATCTACATGAACGTCGGCTCGCATACCAACGCGTGCCAGCCACCCGCTCTCGACCGCAAGGGGAAGGCGCCCGGCGTGGATCCGTGCACGGAGCTGGAATCGCGCGCCGGCGTGTGGACGTTCGACGCGAACAAACTGGGGCAGCATCCGTCGGACGGCGTTCGCTACGCGACGGGCATGCGCAACTCGGTCTCGCTCACGGTGAACCCGCGCGACAACACGCTCTGGGCAACGATGCACGGCCGCGATCAGCTCAATGACTGGGGTTTTTCGGACGACTACAGCGCCGAGAATCCGGGCGAGCAGGTCAACCACATCACGAAGGGCGCGGATTTCGGCTGGCCATACTGCTATTTCTCGACGGCTGAGAAGAAGCTCGTCAACGCGCCCGAGTACGGCGGTGACGGCAAGAACGATTCCCGCTGCCGGTCAAAGACGCAGCCCGCATATGTCTTTCCGGGCCACTGGGCGCCGAACGACATGATGTTCTACACGGGCGCTGAGTTTCCTGCGAAATACAAGGAGGGCGCGTTCATCGCGTTTCACGGATCCTGGAATCGCGCGCCCAAGCCGCAGCAGGGTTTCCGCGTCGTGTTCCTGCCCATGAACCGCGGCAAGGTGGGGCCGTACGAGGATTTCGCGACTGATTTCTCCGATGCCGGCAGGCCAGGCAAGGACGGACGGTTGCATCGCCCGACGGGGTTGGCGCAGGGGACCGACGGCTCGCTCTATGTCTCGGACGACATCGGCGGGACGATTTACAAGATCAGTTATAGAGGTAAGTAAAGGGCAATCGAAGATGTCGGTCTTCGGTCCTCGGTCCTCGGTCTTCGGTCCTCGGTCTTCGGTCCTCGGTCTTCGGTCTTCGGTCTTCGGTCTTCGGTCTTCGTCCATCCTCCATCGCGCCTAATGCTTTCCGTA
>JBOHTH010000371.1:0-4769 GCA_050733535.1 Gemmatimonadaceae bacterium
GGCCTTGGCGGCTCGGCGCGAGCATGTTCGGGATGATGGGGCTCCTGGCGCTGCTCGTCGCTGCGCTGGGACTCTACAGCGTGATGTCGTATCTCGTCGCGCAGCGCACCCATGAACTCGGCGTACGCATCGCGCTCGGCGCGAGCGAAGCGAACATCGTGTCGATCGTGTTCCGCAGCAGCGTCGGCATGGCGACACTCGGAATCGCGATCGGACTGGCTCTTTCGCTCGTCGCGGGGCGATTCATCGAGCCCCTGCTGTTTCATACGTCGGCGCGGGATGCCGGCGTGTACAGCGGCGTCGCGTTTACGCTGCTGGCAGTTGCCGTGCTGGCGAGCGTGATTCCGGCGTTGCGCGCAAAGGGAACCGATCCGATGGAAGCACTGCGAACGGAGTGATTCGCCGATGATACGGCCGGGAATCAAAAGGCTGTTTCGCCTCGCATTTCATCGGCGCGAAGATGCATCGCGCGATGTGACCGATGAAGTGCAGCTGCACATCCAGCTGCGCACGGAGCAGTTCGTGCGCGACGGGATGTCGCTGAAGGACGCGCGTGCCGAGGCAGAGCGCCGGTTTGGCGAGCTGCTGGTGGCGAAGCGATCGATGGAAGGTGCAGCCACCCACCGGGAGGGCGTGATGCGCAAGCGGGAGCTGTTCGAGTCATTCACGCAGGATCTTCGTTATGTGCTGCGGTCTCTCAAGCGGTCGCCGACGTTCGTGATCTCGGCGACGCTGACGCTCGCGCTCGGGCTCGGTGCGAACGCGGCGCTGTTTTCGATTCTCGACCGTCTGTACCTGCAGGCTCCCAAGGGGGTAACTGCGCCCGATCACCTCCATCGATTCTATTCGACCTATACGCCGGCCGTCGGAGAACGAAGCGTCGGATCCGTGTTTTCGCCGCCGCGTTTTCTGGATATCGCGTCGGTCGCTCCCAAGGGCAGTTCGATCACGGGGTATCGAATCGAGCCGAAAGTTCGGCTCGGCAAGGAAGACGCGTCGCCGCGGATCAACGTGACCTGGATCCTGGGCGACTACTTCGGGACGGTCGGAGCGCGTCCGACCGTCGGCCGCAACTTTGCGCCCGAAGAAGTGCGCCCTGAAGACATCACGTCGGTCGCCATCATCTCGAGCGATCTCGCGCGAACACAGTTCGGCTCGGCCGCTGACGCGCTGAACAAGGAGATTGATGTGGGCGAGACGCACCTGACGGTGGTTGGAGTGGCACCTCCCGGCTTCCACGGAGTGGATCTCGAGACGAGCGACGTGTGGGCGCCGATGAACACGTTCGGCGCGCGCATTATTGGTCGCCAGCGGTGGTGGGAGGAGGCCGGTACGGGATTCATTCGCATGCTCGTTCGCCTGAACGATCACGCCACGGAGAACGCGTTTCTCGGCAGGGCGGTGGCCGTACGGCGACGGTCCAGTCGCGTGGCCGACACGGCCGCGGTCGGAGCGACTCTTGGCTCAATTCGCGAGATGCTGTCACCGGGTTTTAATGCGAGCGAGGAGGCAATCGCCACCCGGCTCGGCGTCGTTGCGTTTGCGATTCTGCTCATCGCTTGCGCGAACGTCGCGAATCTTCTTCTTGCCCGCGCGATGCAGCGCCGTCGCGAAATCGGCGTGCGCCTCGCGCTCGGCGTGGGCCGTGGACGGTTGATATCTCAGCTCCTGACCGAAAGCGTCGTGCTCGCCGCGATCGGAGGAGTCGCGGCTCTCATCATGGCGGTCTGGTGTGCCACGGCCCTTCGGCACGTATTGCTGCCGAACATCGACTGGGGCACATCGGCGGTCGGGGTTCGCGCGGTGCTGTTCGGCGTCGCTACTGCAGTCATCGCAGGTCTAGCGGCGGGTCTCGCACCGGCCCTGCATGCCAGCAGGCCCAACCTCACGAACGTATTGCGCGGCAGTACACGTGACGGCACCGTGTCACGCTCGCGACTCCGCGGCACGCTGCTCGTCGCGCAAATCGCTCTCTCGTGCGTGCTGCTCGCGGGCGCGGGCCTCTTCATCCGCAGCCTTCGGCAAGTCGAGGCCGTGGATATCGGCTATGACTCGGACCGGATCGTATTCGCAAGTATCGACTTCACTCGCGAATCGGGGCGGAAGCAGGAAGAGTTGGGGCCACTGCTCCTCGACGCGAAATCACGCATCGAGAAGCTGCCCGGTGTCGAGCGAGTCGCGTTTACCGAGAACACGCCCTTGCAGGCGTTCTCGTTCGAAAGTGCGTTTCTCGCGAACGGCGACACGCTGCCGCATCCGAACGACATGAGTCAGATAGTCTCGTTCATCTCACCGGGATACTTCGCATCGATGGGGATGCATGTGCTTCAAGGTCGCGACTTCTCGCCAGAAGATCGGGCGGGTACCGAGCCGGTGCTCGTGGTCAATGAAAGGTTCGCGAAAGTGGTTTGGCCCGGCGAATCTGCGGTGGGGAAATGCTTCAGGCTGAGCAAGGTGACAGCGCCGTGCCGCCGTGTGATCGCGGTTGTCTCCAACTCGCACTACAGCAGCGTAATCGAAAGGGCCTCGATGCAGTTCTTCGTGCCACTCGCGCAGGAGGGGGACGAAGGACGGGCCGGCGTGCCGGGCACGCTCGAAATCCGCGCTGCCGACGGGCGCGCACCCGCGGTGGCGGCGCAAGTGAAACAGATACTGATGCAGGTGTCGGGGAGCGGCATGAAGCCTTGGGCACAAACCTTCTCCGAACAGCTGGAGCCGAACTACCGCAGCTGGAGACTCGGTGCGGCATTGTTCGCGGCAGCGGGCCTTCTCGCGTTGCTTGTCGCCGCGGTCGGCATTTACGGAACGATCGCCTACACGTTCAGCCAGCGTACGCAGGAAATCGGCGTTCGCATTGCCCTCGGCGCGCAGGGTTCGAGCATCATCGCGCTGGTGCTCAAGAGCAGCGTGATGATCTCGGCAATCGGGGTAATTGCCGGAACCGGGATCGCGCTGTGGGCGGGGAAGTTCGCGAAACCGCTCCTCTATGACACGTCGCCGAACAATCCATTCGTGCTCGGCGGCGTGGGGCTCGTGCTGCTGGCGGTTGCCGTGCTCGCGAGCCTGGTGCCCGCGATGCGGGCGAAGCGGGTGGACCCGATGGAGGCGCTCCGGACGGAATGATTGCCGGTGGGTGCCGACCCGCCACAAGCCAGCTAATTGTCAGTCTATAAGCTGTTGACAAAGTATTGTATAACAGTCTATAGACTGTTCGAAAAGCGGGAGGTCGCTGGAACCATCACGCTCGCGACCCTCGAAAAGGTTGCGCGCGCGCTGGAGTGTGAACTCAAGATCGTGTTCGTGCCTCGCACCAGTCTCGACGACATGCTGCGGGACCGGGCGATGATGAAAGCAGTCGATGAGCGAAATCGCGTCGCCCATAGTATGCATCTCGAGGCACAAGATCAGGGAGTCGAGACGACAATGGATCTCGAAAAAATCGCCGACTCCTGGCTTACCACGCGCCGTGGGCGACTCTGGGACTGAGGAACGCATGGGGGCGGAAAACAATTGGCTTGCGAAGGTTGCCGACGATGGCAGCACCGGGATCGATGAAGATGAGATCGAATCGCTCATCCCTGAGATTCGAACGCGAGCCGAGTTGAACGCGTGGGAAGCAACGAACATCGCGCAAGCGAACGAATGGGCCTTTGGTCGGGCGCGGCTCGACATCCAGTCGGTGGAGATACTGCGCGAACTCCACCGCAGGATGTTCGATGCCGTGTGGAGATGGGCAGGGGAGTTCCGTCGCACCGACAACAACATTTCGCCGCATCACTGGCCCGACGTTCCGGTGCTGGTCCGTGATCTTCTCGACGATACGCGAGCGCAATATGACGCAAGCGATAAGTCGCCTGGCGCTCTCGACGAGATCACGGTGCGTTTTCAGCACCGGCTTGTGCGGAGAACTCCTTCACGGCTTCGTTCGCAGCTGAACGCGGAGGGCCGTTGCGCGCGCGCAGCTTACTGCGTCGCGAGAAGTTCGAGTGCCCGCTTGAGATTTCGCTCGCGCGCCTCAGTTGACTTGAGGTTCAGCAGGTAGCGCAGGACCTCCTTCTGCCGGCTCGGCGTGAGCGCCTTCCATCCGCGCATCGCCTTGGCGTTCTTCGTGAGCGGGGCCCGGAACCACGCCGGCATCCGCGCCGGCCCGCCACGATATGCTGCGTCGAACTCCACTTCTACTTGCACGCGATCGCCGACCTTCGTCCCAGAAGCGGCCCTCACGCTGCCATGCAGGTAGAGATAGAAGTCACCGTTGCCCATCGGCATCATGTTGATGCGCCAAGGCTTTTTCGCCGGATGGCCGTTGATGCGTACGAGCACCGGCAGCGGCCGCTTCCAGTCCGGCTTGAGCGCGCGCGCACGCGCCGCGCTCACGCGCACGTACGGATTGATGCCGGTGATTTCAATTCGCCCGCTGAAGCGCAACGGTGCCACTCGCGCTAACTCACGACGGCCGTGGCCTCGATCTCCACCTTGGCACGCGCCTCGAGCAGCGCGCTGACGACCACCACCGACATCGCCGGGAAATGCCGACCCATGATCTCCCGGTAGGCGTCGCCGATTTCCTTGCGGGCGTTCAGGTACGCCTCGCGATCGGTGATGTACCACGTGAGCCGAACCATATGCGCAGGCGTCGCGGCCGCGGCCTTGAGAATCGCGACGATGTTCCGAAGCGCCTGCGCGGTTTGCGCGACGAAGTCGTCGGTCTCAAATGCGCATGTCACGGGATTCCAGCCGATCTGTCCGGCCGTGACGACGATGCGCGC
>JBOHTH010000372.1:0-17979 GCA_050733535.1 Gemmatimonadaceae bacterium
GGATGGTGTTGTTCGCGGCCGCTGGGGTGTTCAGCGACACACCGTGGAGGAAGGCCAGGTCGAAGTTGCCGATGATACCCGCGAAGTCCGTTCCGCTCTTGAGATCACCGCTGAAACACATCGAGAAACCGAACGCCCACCAGAGGACGGTGGTCCACCCCATCGACGCGAAACTCTGCATCATGATCGAGAGCACGTTCTTCCGCCCGACAAGCCCTCCGTAAAAAAACGCGAGCCCCGGCGTCATCAGCATGACCAGGCTCGTACAAAGGAGCATGAACCCGGTGTTCCCGGTGTCGAGATGCAGTGGCGTCATGTGGCGGCTCCTGGCGCGGCAAACGGGCGAGAGGGGGAACCTTTCGCGGCCGCCGAGCAAGAATCGCGTGGCGGTCGTGAGTGGGGGACAAGCAACTACTACTATAATTGAGGCTCAGGGGCCAGTTCGTCTCCGTCCTGCGGGAGCGATGCAGCGCAATGAACGATGGATGATCGATGATCGAAGACCGAGGATGAGCTGGGTATGAACCGAAGGGACTTTCTCGCGGTTAGCGGCGCCGCTGCGCTTTCCGGCCCGCTGGCCGGCTTCGCACGCGCGGATGGAACGGCTGGCGCGGCGCGAGCGGCTGCCGCGCGCTGCGCCGCTCCGTGCGCGGTCCCGGCCGACTACTCGCTCCGGATCGCGCCGCTCAAGCTCGAGCTCGCACCCGGCAAGGCCGTACACACCGTCGCATACAACGGCGTGGTGCCGGGGCCGGTGATTCGCCTGAAACAGGGTGCTCCGGTCACCGTCGACGTCGTGAACGACAGCGGCGACGATGAGTTCGTGCATTGGCACGGCCTCACGATTCCAGCGGATGTCGACGGCGCGAAGGACGAGGGGTCGCCGCCGATTCCCGCGCACGGACGACGGAGCTACACATTCACGCCGAACCCCGCGGGTACGCGCTGGTACCATTCGCACACGTTCGCAGGCAAGAACTTCAATCGCTCGACGTACACCGGCCAGTTCGGTTTTCTCCTGATCGACGCGCCCGACGAGCCCGGTCGTTTCGATCAAGAGGTCTTCATCGCCCTGCACGACTGGGACGGCTTCGTCACAGGTGGCGACGATGGTTTCGAGATGGTCGGGTATCGCTACTCGTCCATCAACGGGCGCCTGCTCGGCGCGGATGATCCGATCCGTGTGCGCGAGGGCGAGCGCGTGCTCGTGCGCGTGCTCAACGCGAGTGCGAGCGAGGCACACTCGCTCTCGCTCCCGGGACACCGGTTCCGGGTGCAGGCGCTGGACGGCAACTCCGTGCCAACCCCCGCCGCAGTCGAGACGCTCACCCTCCAGCCGGGCGAGCGGGTCGATGCGCTCGTCGAAATGAACACGCCGGGGGTGTGGATACTCGGCGAACCAGCCGACGCGTTCCGCAACGCGGGATTGGGCGTTGTGGTCGAATACGCGTCGCGAAACGGCGCACCGCAATGGCTTGCACCGAGTGCCACGGCGTGGGACTACCGGCTGTTCGCGGACCAGAGTCCGCCGCCGCGTGCCGGCGAACAACACGTCGAGCGCATTCTGCTCACGATTCGCTCGGTGTTTCGGGGTCACGGCGATTTCGAACACTGGTCGATCAACGGAAAACAATACCCGAAGACCGACCTCGTTCCCCTCACGTCAGGCGCGCGCTATCGGCTCGCGCTCGAGAATACCAGCACCGAAGACCATCCCATCCATCTCCATCGCCACACCTTCGAGTTGACGAACTACGCC
The DNA here is from genome assembly GCA_050733535.1 of Gemmatimonadaceae bacterium. GTDB lineage: Bacteria > Gemmatimonadota > Gemmatimonadetes > Gemmatimonadales > Gemmatimonadaceae > Fen-1231. Next base: position 1,760 of record JBOHTH010000372.1, read on the forward strand.
GGCGTGCCGACCAGCGGCGTTCGCAAGGATGTGGTGACGCTCCCGGCGCATGGCACCTGCGAAGTGGACTTTACCGCGGCCGCGCCGGGAAAGGCGCTCTTTCATTGCCACCTGCAGGACCACATGGACGCCGGGTTCATGATGCTGTTCGACTGCCGATAACGCATGCACGCCGCGCACGCCGCGCACGCCGCCCTGCTGCTCGCCCTGCCGCCGGCCATGATGCTGGTCGCCGCACCGCGACAGGCGAGCGCGCAGGGGAGCTACGAGATCGAGGTTTATAGCACCGAGATCGCGCCGGTGAAGTCACTCCTCGTCGAGTTGCACAGCAACTACACCTTTCGCGGCAGTGACCTGACGACGACGGGGAGCCATGCGCCGGTCATCGACGATGAATGGGTCGCTCTCGCGCGGCGCGACCTGTCTGCCTCGGTCAACTGCTCGACGCCGTTCTTTCAGCAAACGGCCCCGTCACGGGCAAGCCTGTCGGTGCATGACCTCACCGGTGCCGGCTGCGCAACGACGCTGCCGTCGAACAGCTATGCAACGCACGAAACCGTCGAAGCGGTGACGGGTCTCACGAGCTGGTCTGAAATCGGTGCGTACCTGTTCACGAGCGAGCAAAACGCTCCACTGGCCCGCGCTGTGGGTGCGAGTGTGCGCTACAAGGTCCGCGCGCCGCTCGTGTGGCACTGGCCCGTCAACATCGCGCTCTCCACCGAGCTCGAGTACGACGACCCGCGCTTTTCGGCGGACCGCTGGACGTGGGAACTGCGCCCGGTAATCGACAAAGCACTCGGCCGGTGGTACGTGAGCCTGAACCCAACGCTTGAACGGACGCTCGAGGGGGCTGGAGTCGTGAACGGATTGCAGTTCTCTCCGAGTGCGAAGACGGATTTTGATTTCACCGATCGGATCAGCGGAGGGGTCGAGTATTACGGGGCGTACGGGAAGATTGGCGGATTCGCGCCGGCGCAGAGCCGGCTGCAGCAATGTTTCGGCGTCGTGGATTTGCATGTGTCGCCGAAATGGGAGATCAACGCGGGACTTGGGGCGGGGATGACCCCGGCGACGAGTCATTTGGTCGGGAAAGTGATTCTCGGCCGGCGATTTTGACCGTCGGCTGGCGGAATCCTCCGCATGCCTTGAATGTTATGCATGAGTGATGACGGAAGTTCGCCCCGTGGCGACAAGGCGCTCGGGATGGGCGGGGAGATCACCCGCCGCGATTTTCTCGACGCCACGCTGTTGGGAGTTGGCGGGGCGCTGCTCTCCGCACCATCGCCGGCCGACGCGCAGGCGACCGCACGCGGCACCACGCCAGCGCCCGCGGACACCTGGACGGGATACGGCGGCGTCGGTGACTACGCCGGGGCCAACGGCAACACGCAGGACGTGATCGTCGCTGCGCACCGGATTCGCGACGGCGCGTACGCACGGCTGCCACCAGGGGTCAGGGACACCGGCGAGGTCTTCGACCTCGTGGTTGTTGGCGGCGGGATCTCCGGGCTCGCGGCGGCGTGGTATTTCAAGACGGGAAGCGGGGGCGCCAAGAAGTGCCTTGTACTCGAGAACCATCCCGTGTTCGGCGGAGAGGCGAGGCAGAACGAGTTTCTCGTCAACGGTTATCGCCTCATCGGCCCCCAGGGCTCCAATCAGGGAAGCATTCCGCGTGCCGGGACTGAGTCACCGCTGAACGACATATGGACCGACCTCAACCTCGAGCGCGAGATCCGGTACCAGACGTGGGACTCCTCGCTGAAGCCGCTCCGCTTTCAGATGGACAACTACGCGCATATGGAAGGCGTGGACGAATCGCTCGTGGACGTCGGGTACTTCTTCGACCAACACACGGGCGCGCCGCGACCGACGTGGCTCCGCAACATCTGGACGGACGGTCTCGCCGGCACGCCGTTCTCCGATGACGTCAAACGCGACCTTCTCAAGTGGAGGAACTCGACGGGAGAAAACACAGAGGAGTTCCGGCGGAAACTCGATACGATGTCGTACAAGGACTACATCGAGCGCGAGATGGGCTTGCGCCCGGAAGTCACGAAAATGGCCGAAGCGGTCGTGGGCCTCATCAACGGTGCGAGCCCGGACGCCGTGTCCGCGTTCGCGGCGTCGCAGATCGGCATGCCTGGAACTTCGGCGCGCGTGCGAGGGATGAGCGGTCCGCTGCCGATGTCGTTCCCGGGCGGCAACGCAGCCTATGCGCGTTGCTACGTGCGCTCGCTTCTCCCCGCGGCGCTGCCGACGGCGACGAACCTCGACGGGATTTTCGAGGGCAAGATCAACTTCGCTGCGCTCGACCGGGCCGGCGAAGCGACGCGGATCAGGCTGCACACGACCGTCGTGCGCGTTGAACATATCGCGACGGCGGGGGCGCCGGACCGTGTCGCCGTGACTTACGAGAAGGGCGGTGTACTGCGCCGCGTGACCGCGAAGCGGGTCGTCATGGCTTCGGGCGGATGGATCAACAAGCACGTGCTCGCGGATCTTCCCGCGGCGCTCGGTGACGCATACAGCCAGTTCTACTACGCGCCTGCGATGGTCGTGAACGTCGCGCTGACCAACTGGCGCTTTCTCTACAAACTCGGCGCCCCGGCGTGCCGGTGGTTTGGTGACGGCTTCGGGTTCTCATGCAATATCCGGCGCCCGATGATCGCCGGCGCCTACCAGCCTCCGTTCCATCCTGATAAGCCTACTGTGCTGACATTCTACCTGGGACTCTACACGCCGGGACAGAGCGCATACGATCAGGGCGTCATGGGGCGCGCCAGGCTCCTGGAGGCGAGTTACGCCGACGTCGAACGGCGCATCCGCCAGCAGATGACAACGCTCTTTCACGACGCCGGATTCAACCCACAAGCGGACATCGCAGGTATTATCCTGAACCGGTGGGGGCACGCGCGACTGCTCCAGCCCCCGGGATTCCACTTCGGTCGCGACGGCAAGCCCTCACCGCGCGAGGTGGTGGAGCCGGGATACGGCAACGTCACGATCGCGCACTCGGAATTGAATGGGCACCAGAACTTCACCGGTGCCATGGCGCAGGGAAAGCGCGCCGCCGAACAGGCGCTGGCAGCTTCATAACCAACCGGGAACCAGACTCGTGGCTCAATCGTTCGACATCCGTGCCGGCGCCCACCGCGCGATGCTGGCCAACGGATTTCAGCCGGATATTCCCGCTGAAGTCCTCGCCGAAGTCGCCAAGGCCGCAGATCCGTCGTCGCTGCCGCTCGGAAACGTGCGCGATCTTCGCGCACTTGCGTGGTCGTCTATCGACAACGACTCATCGCTCGACCTCGATCAGATCGAGGTGGCCGAGAAGCTTCCGAACGGCGACGTTCGCGTGAGCGTCGGGATTGCCGATGTGGACGGTCTGGTGCCGCTCGGCTCGGCCACGGACAAGTTCGCGGCCGCGAACTCGTGTTCGGTGTACACGGGGGTCGAGACCTTCCCGATGCTCCCGAACCGACTGTCCACGCAGCTGACTTCGCTCTCGCAGGGCGCGGACCACCCGTCCATCGTGATCGAGTTCGTGGTTGAGCCGGATGGCACCGTGAGGTCGCACGACGTCTGCCTCGCGCGCGTGGAAAACAAGGCGAAGCTTGCGTACGGCAATGTCGGCGCCTGGCTCAACGGGCGCGCGCGGCTTCCCGCCGCGGCGACCGGCGCCGTGCAGGATCAGCTCCGCCTGCAGGACGCCACCGCACAGGCGCTGCGCTCCAATCGCGGCAAGCAGGGTGGACTCAGTCTCGAGACGATCGAAGCGGAGGCCGTCGTGCACGCGGACAGGAGCGTGAGCATTGAGCTCGTCCAGAAAACGCGGGCGAGTCACCTCATCGAGGATTTCATGATCGCGGCGAACGTCGCCATGGCCAAGTTTCTCGACGAGCACAAGTCCCCGACACTCCGCCGCGTGGTTCGCGTCCCCGAACGATGGGACCGGATCGTGGCGCTCGCGGCGGCGCACGGCGAGAAGCTCCCGCCGGCGCCGGATTCGGCCGCGCTCGAAGCGTTTCTCACGAGGCGGCAAGCCGCCGACCCGGATCACTTTGCCGATGTCTCCCTCGCCGTCGTCAAGTTGATCGGGCCCGGCGTGTACGAAATGCATGAGCCTGGCACCCCGGACACCGGCCACTTCGGCCTGGCAATGCACGACTACACGCACGCGACCGCGCCGAACAGGCGTTTCGCCGATCTCGTGACGCAGCGTCTCCTGAAAGCGGTGCTCGCGGGCAAGCCATGCCCCTACTCGACTGACGAACTCGTGAAGATTGCCGCGCACTGCACCGAACGCGAAGACGCCGCGCGGAAAGTGGAGCGTCAGGTGCGCAAAGAGGCGGCCGCTGAGGCTTTTGCGTCGCGCGTCGGCGAGAGTTTCGACGCGATCGTGACCGGCGCGTCGCCAAAGGGCACCTACGTCCGCGTGCTGGCGCCGCCGGTGGAGGGACGGGTCATGCGCGGCGAGCACGGGCTCGACGTGGGAGATCGCACCCGCGTGAAACTGATCCACACCGATCCCGCCCGCGGCTTCATTGACTTCGCCGCCTGACGCTCATCGCGCGCACGGTCAGTCGTCCGCATGCAGGCTGACATTGGCGCCGTCGGCCGGCTTCAGCATGAAGAAGACGATCGAAGAGAGTGAGGTGAGCGCGCCGAGCACGATGAACGCCTCGTGCGTTCCGTGCACCATCTCGCGGGCGCTTGCGGCGCGGTGGGTTGGGATGAACAATGCCGCGGCGAGCGACGCGGTCGCTACGCCGAAACTGAGCGCCATCTGCTGGCCGGTACTCGCCATGGTGCTCGCCTGACTCGTCTCGCGGCTCGGAACGTCGGAGTACACCAGCGTGTTCATGCTCGTAAACTGGAGCGACGACACGAAGCCGTACGCAAACGCCTGCGCGACGATGAGCGCCACGGGCGTGCTCGCGCCCACCGTCGCAAACAGCATCATGAGCATGCCCATGAGCAGCGTGTTTGCGAGCAGCACCCGGCGGAATCCGAACCGCGCGAGGATCTTGGGCATGGTCAGCTTGAGGCTCATCGCGGCGAGCGGCTGCGGCATGATCAGCAGGCCCGACTGCACGGCCGAATACCCGAGTCCGACCTGATACAGCAGCGGCAGCAAGAACGGCATTCCGCCCGAGCCAAGCCGCGTGACGAATCCGCCGATGATGGAACACGCGAACGTCCGCAACCGGAACAGGCCGAGGTGCAGCAGAGGCCGCTTTTCAGTTCGCGCATGGCTGTAGTAGCCAAACAGCAGTGACGCGGCGATGGCGAGGATGCCCACGACCTCGAGCGTCGTGAGCGACGTCTCGCCGAACACTTCCAGCACGTACGAGAGCAGCGCGATCCCGGATCCGAAGAGGATCAGCCCGACCACGTCGAGCGGGTCACTGTGCTCCACGCGAAAATCAGGCAGCCTCCGGAGCACCATGTAGAGGCCGATGAGTCCGATGGGCAGGTTCACAAAGAAGATCACGCGCCACTGGAGGTACCCGACGATCAACCCGCCGGCGAGCGGGCCGAGCATCGGCCCGATCAGTCCGGGGATCGCGACGAAGCTCATCGCGCGGATCAGTTCCGACTTGTCGAACGTGCGCACGACGGTGAGGCGCCCGACCGGCACCATCATCGCGCCGCCGCACCCATGGAGAATGCGGCAGGCGACGAGCATGTGGATGTTGACCGAGATCCCGCACATCAGCGAGCCGAAGGTGAACAGCCCGATTGCGGACGAGAACACGCGGCGCGTGCCGAAGCGATCCGCGACCCACCCGCTCACTGGGATGAACACGGCGAGGCTGATCGTGTAGCTCGTCAGCACCGCCTTCATGCTGAGCGGCGCTACGTGGAGCGCGTCGGCCATCGTCGGCACTGCCGTGTTGAGAATGGTCGTATCGAGCGCCTCCATGAAGAAGGCGACCGCGACCAGCCACGGCACGAGGCGCTTTACTTGCTCCGTGACTTGATCAACTCTTCTGATCGGTTCGGGTTGTGAGATGATCCGAATGTTTTCCATGGCATCTGGTCTATCTTTGCGCGCGAGACAGGCGCAGTAGTGTGTTGCGCCGATTCACGCTCGGTGCGGGCACACCTGTCCCACGGCGATGGCGCAAAAATGTCGACACATCCTACTGATATTAGGCGATATGAACATCGGCGGCACGACCGCGGCAGGCCACCAGCCAGGGTGGCGCAATTGTGCTCGCGTCAAATCAAGCCATCTTGACGTACAGGGACTTTGGTGTGGAGTTGCTGGACGTATCTCCCTTGAGATCCCGCTTGTGCAACAACGGGCTAGGTCGGAAGGAGTCGATGTGTGATTTCGGCGGGGGTGGGGGTAATACCGAACAGAGGAGTCACTCACTTGATGCGCGTCCCATCGACCTCACGGAATGCATGGCGGAGGAACCAGTCTTATGAAGTACCTGCGTACGGTTGTGATGTTCTTTGCGGTGATCGGAGCCGGCTGCAAAAAGGATCCGACGGCAATTCACTGCTCGGCCGAACTCCTGGCTGCTCTGCAGGTAAGCGTGAATGACTCCCTCACGGGAGCGCCGGTACCGAATGCGGTTTTGAAAGCGGTCGGGCCGCACAGCGATTCCGCCACTGTTGGATCGAGTCCGAATTCGTATCCTGTCGGACTCACGGTATTCCCGGGTGCTTACCAGCTAACTGTAAGCGCGGCGGGGTACTTCTCTTGGACGCAAGCCGAGACCGTCACGGAGAGCAACCTATGTGGGCTGCCCCTTCGGATATCGGTCCGTTTGCGGCCGACCTCCTGACCAGCGAACTATTGCCGCTCACGGATGACGGAGTACGCGGAGGTTCCGGCTGCGTTTTTTTCGAGGATAGACGAAGTAGTGCATGGCCAGCGAACGATGCCCGTGTCGGATTGATCCACTTGATCAGGAGCGCATGTGCCGAGACCGTCCAGCGTTCGGAGAAGCTCGCGAACAAGATCGCGACTATTTGTGTGCGGGGCCGTTGTTGTTGCCGCGATGGTTGGGGCTTGTCAGAGGGATCGGGTTCCGACTCAGCCAGTGCCGCTGCGGTCGCGCGTCAGCAGATCTCAGGCGCCTGTCCGAGGTTCTCATATCGATAGGCCCGCAGAAGCGCGATTCGTGCAGATCGCAAATGAAATCCCCGGGTTTGCCGGCTACTACCTGGATGGGGCGAACAGACAGCTCGTCGTGTACGTAAAGGACTCCAGTCGAGATTCGCTGACGGCATTCGAAGCGGCCGCGAGCGCGATCCGCGCACATCTTGCGAGCGACGGTCTCGGTATTCCACGACGACAGCATCCCGTAGCAGGAGTGCGGATTCGGCGTGCCCAGTATGACTTTCAAACGCTCTCCGATTATCGCGACTTCGTGAGCGACAGCATGCTGTCCATCGACAATGGAGTCGTGTGGGTTGATCTGGATGAGGCGATCAATCGAGTGTCAGTCGGGGTACTTGCTGCCGTGGCGACGACAGCGCGCGCGTCCGTTCTGGATCGAGCGCGTAGTCATGGCATACCGGCCGGTGCGCTGAATTTTCAAGTGACTGATACTCTTCGGCCGGCAACACTGCGCGCTTCTCTTGTGCGCCCAGTGCCCACCGTGCACGGTGCCACTACTACCCTATCTGACAGCGTCGATACGCTCGGCGCTGGTTTTTTTTACCACAACCAGCTCGCGAATTCCGACTGTACGATAGGGGACATCGCGGACTCAGGATCGGTTCGCATGTTCGTGTCAGCCTCGCACTGCACTTGGACAACATTCGGCTTTGATGGCGACACAATCCAGACGCACGACGGAACGAAGTTCGCGGTTGAGCGAAATGATCCGACGGCCGCCTCAGCGCGAAACTCTGATGCGGCATCGTTCACCCTCTTTGGCGGACCTCCGTACACGCTCCGCGGTGTGATCGCGCGACTAAACACCAGAGATTCCGTTGGACTCGGCGCGCCTCGCGACACATCTATCAATACCTCCAACCGATGGCTGTATGCCTACGCTATTGCAGGACCCAGCGATATCGTTTCCGGCGAGAGGGTTGATAAGGTTGGTGCGTTTGGCGGGTGGGTCTATGGGACGGTCAACAACACCTGCACGGACGTCACCATTGCTACGCGCACTGGAAACAAGACGATCCATTGCGAAGCTATTGCGCCGGGTCTCGCCAATCGTCAGGGTGACAGCGGTGGTCCCGTTTTCATTTGGGATGGTATCGATGGAGCGATTCTAGTCGGGACTACGACGGCGCTGGATGGGTCTCAAGGGACTTGGTGGGGTGGCTCCGAGTCGGTGGGTTCGACGTTTTCGTACATGACTCGCGCGATTTCTGAGCTAGGCCCGCTAAACGTACTTACGGGAACCACGGTGAGTACCCCGAGTCTCACGGGTGACGTCAGCGGCGGAAACGCAAACGCCAGTTGGGCGGCCGTAAGCACAACGAACACGACTGCGGCAACGATATACGAAATTTGGGAGTGGACCTGGGATGCCTCGACCCAGACTTGGGATGAGAACGAACAGTTCATCGGGACAACCACCGGCCTGTTTTACGACGACGTCTCCGCGCCGTGGACCCTTTTGTCGGTCGCGGGCGCTGGTCAACCAGAGATGTGCAACTACTCATCCGTCGGGATCGAAATCAGGGCGTACAACGAAGGCGCGTACGCCTATAGCGGCACACTGTGGTTCCAAGGACCGAAGAATGGAGCGGGTCCGGCGTGCTGATCGGCGAGGTGCCTTCGATCGGCGCTGATCGCCTCAACCCTCTCAACTTCAGTTCAAAACCATGATTCGCTCTGCCGGTCACATGGACCACCTCCGCTCTTAAGGGTGGTATCAAGGTACCATCGGCCGGTAGACGTGTTATGCTGAGACATGGAGGGAAACTAGGGGAAAGGAGCGGCATCATGAAATCCATCTCCGTTACAGTCAACGGTACGCCCCACCGCCTCGACGTCGACGAGGACCGGCGTCTCCTCTGGGTGTTGCGCGTCGACCTCGGGCTGACCGGTACAAAGTTCGGCTGCGGTGTGTCCTCCTGCGGCGCGTGTACGGTGATCATCGACGGGAAAGCCGTTCATTCGTGCGTCACGGCCATGAAAGCCGTGGACGGGAAGCACGTGACGACGATCGAGGGTCTGGCGAACGGCGATCACCTCGCGCCCGTACAGCAGGGCTTCGTCGATCATCTCGGATTCCAGTGCGGGTATTGCACGTCGGGGATGATCATGGGCGGCCATGCGCTGTTGCTGGGAAACCCGAAACCCACTCGTGACGAGATCCTCAAGGGGATGGAAGGGCATCTCTGTCGTTGCGGCGCGCACGTGCGGATCGTCGACGCGATCGAATCCGCGTCGCATATGTCGGCGTCGGGAGGTGGAAAATGACTGCGACCAAAGAGGAAATGATCGTCCCCGAAGGCTGGGGATTCGTCGATACCGTCGACCGGCGCGACTTCCTGAAGCTCACGGGGTCCGGCTTGCTCGTGATCTTCGCGCTCACACCGCCCGAAGGCATGCTCCGTCCGGTCTGGAACCCTGCGGGGATTCAGCGGCCGAGCCCCGACTTCAACGCGTTCGTGCATATCGGCGCGGACGGGCGCGTCACGATGATGGTCGGAAAGATCGAGATGGGGCAGGGCGTGATGACGTCGCTGCCCCAGCTCGCCGCCGAAGAACTCGGCGTGTCGCTCGCGTCCGTCGACGTCGTGCTCGGCGACACGGCGCTCTGCCCGTTTGACATGGGAACGTTTGGATCGCTGAGCGTGCGCACGCTCGGTCCCGTGCTGCGCGCGGCGGCAGCCGAGGCGCGCGCCGTGCTCGTGCAGATGGCCGCCGAGCGTCTCGGCGTGAGCGCCGCTGATCTCACCGTGAAGGACGGCGTCGTGTTCTCGCGCACCGACGGGTCCAAGAAGGTGACCTACGGTGAACTCACCGCCGGCAAGCGCATCGAACGGCGTCTCGACGGCAAGGCCGCGCTCGAGGCGGTCGCGAACTTCACCATCGTTGGAACGTCGGCGCCGCGGCGCGATGCGCACGACAAGGTCACGGGGCGCGCGAAATATGCCGGCGACATCATTCCGCCGGGGGCACTCCACGCGCGCATCGTGCGCGCGCCGGCCCATGGCGCGGCGCGCCTGTCCGTCGACACGAGCGCGGCGGAGGCAGTGCCCGGCGTGCGCGTCGTGCGCGACGCCGAGTTGGTCGCTGTGCTGCACGAACACCGGGACGAGGCCGACAAGGCGCTGAAGCTGGTCAAGGCGACGTACGGTCCGGCGCCGTCGACGCTCGACAACGCCAACATCTTCGACCACCTCGAGAAAAGTGCGCCTGAGGGGCGCGCGGTCGCGCAGGGCGGAAGTATTGCCGACGGTGAAAAGGCGGCGGCGCAGGTCATCACGCAGAAGTATCTCAAGGGATACGTCGCGCACGCGCCGATGGAGACGCATTCCGCAGTCGCCGCGATGGGCGCGGACGGCAAGATCACCGTATGGGCAAGCACCCAGACGCCGTTTCCGCTGCAGACGCAGGTTGCTCGCGCGCTGAAGCTTTCAACCGACAATGTGCGCGTCATCACGCCGTTCGTCGGCGGTGGCTTCGGCGGCAAGAGCGCGTCGCAGCAGGCGATCGAGGCCGCGCGGCTGACCGTCGCCGCGGGAAAACCGGTGCGCGTGGTGTGGGACCGCACCGAGGAGTTCTTCTTCGATACGTTCGACCCGGCCGCAGTGATCACGATCCGCGCCGGCGTGGACTCCGCGCACAAGATCGTATCCTGGGACTACGAAGTCATCGGCGCCGGCGAGCGCGGATCGCAGCAGTTTTATGACGTCGCAAATCATCGGACGGTGGTGCGCGGAGGATGGAACGCCAATCAGAACGGCATGCATCCGTTCGGCATCGGTCCGTGGCGCGCGCCGGGCGCGAACGCGAACACTTTCGCGCGCGAGGCGCACATCGACCTCCTCGCGCAAAAGGCGGGGGTTGATCCCGTCGCCTTTCGCGAACTGAACCTCACGAAAAATCCGCGCATGTTGCGCGTGCTCAAGGCGGCCGCCGAGAAGTTCGGCTGGGACCCGAAAGTCTCTCCGAGCAACCGCGGACTTGGCGTGGCGCTCGGTGACGACGCGGGCACGCATGTCGGCACGATAGCGGAAGTGAAGGTCGATCGCGCGACCGGTGCGGTGCAGGTGGAGCGCGTCGTGTGCGTGCAGGACATGGGCGTCGTCGTGAACCCCGTCGGCGCGATGCAGCAGCTCGAGGGGTGCATCACGATGGGGCTCGGCTATACGCTCGCTGAAGAAGTGCGGTTCAAGGACGGCGTCGTGCTCGACAAGAACTTTCCGACGTACCACATACCGCGATTCTCCTGGGTTCCTAAAATCGAAGGCGTCCTGCTCGACTCACCGGATCTTCCCGCGCAGGGCGGCGGAGAGCCGGCGATCGTGACCGTTGGTGCGGCGGTGGCCAACGCGGTGTTCGATGCAGTTGGTGCGCGCGTCGTGCAGTTGCCGCTCACGCCGGCGCGGGTGAAGGCGGCGATGGTGTAAGCGGACGTCAGAGCTTCAACTCCCAGTTCTGCCCAGTAAGATCACGGCCGAAGCTGTGGTGTTTCTCCTCCTTCACGAGCCGGAACCCCGCCGCTTCGTAAATTCTGCGTGCGGACACGAGGACGTCGTTGGTCCAGAGTGTCATGGTGCGGTACTTCTTCGCGCGCGCAAACCGGACGCACTCGTCGACCAGCCGCCGTCCGATACCGAGACCGCGCGCGCTCGGTTCCACATATAGCAGTCGCAACTGCGCTTTGGTTTTCGATTTCTTTACAACGAAGACGGATCCGGCGATTTGCCCGTCGTGTTCGGCGATCCAGCACTTTTCCGTCTTCGGATCGAAGTCCGTGACGAATCGCGAGAGAATTCCCGCGATGAGCGCCCCGTACTCTTCGTTCCAGCCGTACTCCGCGTGGTAGAGGACTTCCTGCCGGTGGATGATCCACCCGATGTCACCGGGTCTTGGATCACGCAGCGTATAGCCGGTGTGTGCAGGCAATGCCGGGGCTTCGTCGGTGCCGAAGAGGGATTCGATCGCGCCCATCGCCTCGACGAGGCGCTGCTGCTGATCGCCACGGAGTAGACCGAGCATCGCGCCGACGTCGGCGTGCGATCGCCGGTCGAGCGGGGTGAACGCCCTTCGTCCTGCGGGCGTGAGCTCGAGGTAGCGCTCGCGTCCGTCTGCGGTCGACCGCGTCCTGCGCACGAGTCCGCGCTTGGCGAAGCCCTTCAACATCCGGCTGAGGTACCCGGCGTCCATCCCGAGCCACTCGCCGAGATCGCGCGCGGTGAGGCCGCGGCGGTGCGCGAGCTCGTACAGGACCCGGCCTTCGCTCAGCGAGAAGGACGACTTCAGAAAACGCTGGTCGAGGACGCCGATCTTCCGTGTGTAGAAGCGCGAGAAACGGCGGACGGCGGCAATGCGTGCGGTCGTGGTCATGCCGTAGTGTGAACATAATAGTTGACTGCGTCAAGTATTAGCCGCGCCGCGCGCCGGGCCGTACATTCCAGCCTTCCCCCACCCGGACCCATGCGCACCAAACTCAACCGCCAGCAGATCACCGGCTTCTGGGCCGCGTGGACCGGATGGACGCTCGACGGCATGGACTCGGTGATCTACGCGCTGGTGCTCGCCCCCGCGCTGACCGAGCTGCTCCCGCGATCTGGCATGGCCGTCACGCCGGCGCAGATCGGCTATGTGGGGTCGGTGATGTTCGCGCTCTTTCTCGTCGGATGGGGATGCGCGTTCATCTGGGGTCCGATCGCCGACCGGTTCGGGCGCACGAAGGCGCTCGCGGCGACGATCCTCGTCTACGCCGTCTTTACGGGCGCCTCTGCCTTTGCGCAGAACATCTGGCAACTCGGCGCGTTTCGCCTGCTGGCCGGCATTGGCGTCGGCGGCGAGTGGGCGATGGCGGGTACGTACATCGCGGAATCGTGGCCAGAAGACCGGCGCGAAATGGGGGCCGGCTATCTGCAGACGGGATATTACTTCGGCTTTTTTGTCGCGGCCGCGCTCAACTACACGGTGGGCGCACACTATGGCTGGCGCGCGATGTTCCTCTGTGGCCTGGTGCCGGTGGCCATATCCGTCGTGACGCTGCTCAAGGTCCAGGAACCTCCGCGCTGGAAGGCGCATGAGGCCGAGGCGCGGCGCACGCATCCATTGGCCGAGATATTCTCGCCGGTCTATCGGCGCCGCACGCTCGTGAATGCTGCGCTGCTCTCTGTCGCGATCATCGGGCTGTGGGCCGGCGCGGTGTACGTTCCGACCGCCATCACGACGCTCGCCAAGCGCGGGGGCCTCGACGCGGCCGGCGCCGCGCGGATGGTTTCGCTCGCCACGGGCGTGCTCTCGATTGGCACCATTCTTGGCTGTCTCGCCTTGCCGCCGATCGCCGGGCGGTTTGGCCGAAAGCGAACGCTTGCCGCCTATTTCATCGGGATGATGGTGACGATCCCGCTCGCGTTCGGGTGGGCGTTCTACCTCGCGGACGGGCTCGTGCCGTTCGTGGCCGTGCTGTTCGTCATGGGTTTCGCGGGTGGAAACTTCACCGTGTTCAGCCTCTGGCTCCCCGAGCAATACGACACCCGCGTGCGCGCGACAGCGTTTGCGTTCTCGACGTCAGTCGGGCGCTTTTTGGGCGCGGGCGTGAACTTTGCGCTCGGCGCGTTCGTGCTGCGGATGGGAACGCTCGGCGTGCCGGTCGCGTGGACTGGGGCGGCGTTTTTCATCGGACTGCTGATCATTCCATTTGCGGTCGAGACCAAGGGACAGAGGCTGCCGGAGTGAGTGGGAGATACTCGAGTTGAGTGAGAGTGACGAGTTAGAGTCGGAGGGATGAGTTGGGGCACGCTCGGTGCGAGTGAGAGCGGCGAGTGCGAGTTGAAGTGGGAGTCGAGCAGGGCACACCGGCCCCTCCCACTCGAACTCACTCTCGCTGCTCCAACTCCCACAGAACGTGCTCCAACTCTTCCCTCCGACTCTAACTCGTCACTCTTACTCAACTCGTATCTCCCACTAACTCCCTCTCCCACTCAATGCCGGCAGCAGATGCTTCTGCACTTTGCCGAGCGCGGTGCGGGGAAGCGCGTCCACTCGCACGATCCCGTGCGGAACCTTGAAACTCGCGAGCTGCGTTCGCAGATGTGCGAGCAGCGCGGCCTCGTCGAGCGACGGCTCTGCGACGAGATACGCGACCGGCACTTCGCCGCGCACGCTGTCGGCTACGCCGACGACCGTCGCCTCTCGCACTCCGGGCTGCTCGAGCAGGATCTCCTCGATCTCGCGCGGATAGATGTTGAACCCGCCGGAAATGATGAGATCACTTCGGCGCCCTTCGAGCGTGATGTATCCGTCGGCTGAACGCTTTCCGATGTCGCCGGTGCGGAACCACCCGCCCACAAACGCCGCGGCGGTCGCGTCGGGGCGGCGCCAGTAACCCTCGCACACGTTTGGGCCGCGCACCCAGAGTTCCCCTGATTCGTCCGCGCCGACCTCGTGGCCATCCTCCGCAAGAATGCGAATCGAGACGTTCGGAAAGGGGAGGCCGACGGTGCCGGGGCGCCGCTCGCCGTCGTACGGATTCCCGGCGTTCATCAGCGTCTCCGTCATGCCGTAGCGTTCGAGAATCATCTGGCCGTACTTCGCGCGAAACGCGTCATGCACGTGCGCCGGAAGCGGCGCTGACCCGGAGACGAACAGCCGCGCCGTTTTCCCGATCGTGCGCGCGCGATCGTCGGCCACGTCGAGCAGGCGTACGTACATCGTGGGCACGCCGAAAAAAACCGTCGGCCGGTACGACTCGAATAGTTCTGCGGCCGTCGTGTAATCAAAGCGCGCCACGAGCTTCATGTGGCAGCCCACCGCGAGCCATGTCTGAATGCCGTTGGCGAGCCCGTGGACGTGAAAGAGCGGGAGGACGGCGAGGTAGCGGTCATCGCTGGTGATTTTCCACGATTCGGCGACGGCGAGCGCGTTCGCCGCAAAGTTGCCTTGCGTGAGGATTGCGCCTTTGGAGGCGCCGGTCGTGCCGGACGTATACACGAGCGCGGCCGGTGACTGCGCATTGGAGTTGTCCGGCGGCCGCACATCCGGCTTCGCTGCGGCGTCGGACGTCAGTTGCTCGATGTCCCACGCCACGACGCCGGTGGGGAGATCGGCCATCTGCGCGGCAGTCGTCACGACCGCCACGGGCTCCGCATCGCCAACGATGTGCCGGATCTCGCGTTCCTTGTAGAGCACATTGATCGGCACGACGATCACGCCGAGCTTCACGCACGCGATCCAGAGATCGACGATCTCGATCCGGTTGACGAGGTAGAACCCAAGGCGGTCTCCGCGCGCGAGTCCGCGCAAGGCAAGGAGCTGCGCGAGCCGGTTACTCCGCGCGTCGAGCTCGCCAAAGGTGAGGGAGCCCCGTGAGCCGTCACCGCGATCATATTCAACTGCCGGCAACTCGCGCCGCTCGATGAGCGAGCGATCGTACAGCTGCAGGAGTGGCCCGGGTCTGGCAGTCATGTGCCCAAACTAACATCTTGTTTCAGCGCACCATCATCTGAACGCTGTACGTCTGACAGGTCCCGTCTGACGGCTTTGCCGTTTGCCGTCCCGTTTGACGGCTTGCCGTTTGCCGTCCCGTCTGACGTCTATGCCGTTGGCCCTTCTTGCTCTGAGGTCTCTCTGTGCTAGCCAGCGCCGCCAAGCTCGCCGACTGGATCGTCGCCATCCGCCGCGAACTCCATCAGTACCCGGAGCTCATGTATGAGGAGGTCAAGACGAGCGCGGTGGTGCGCCGGACGCTCGACGAGCTGAAGATCCCCTATCGCTATCCGGTGGCAACGACCGGTGTGGTGGCGACGATCGGCGACGGCAAGGGACCGTGCGTGGCGCTGCGCGCTGACATGGACGCCCTGCCGATTCACGAGGCGGCCGACGTCGCGTTCCGCAGCAAGGTGGACTGCAAGATGCACGCGTGCGGTCACGACTGTCACACGTCGATGCTGCTCGGCGCCGCGCGCCTGCTGAAGGAACACGAGCCGGAAGTGCATGGCACTGTCAAACTATTGTTCCAGCCGGCAGAGGAGGGAGGAGCAGGCGGGGACCGCATGTGCCGCGAGGGCGCGCTCGAGAATCCGGACGTGCAGCGAATCTT
>JBOHTH010000373.1:0-21571 GCA_050733535.1 Gemmatimonadaceae bacterium
GTCTCGAGCCGCTCCACGCGGCGCGCGCCGCCGATCACGCGCGCGCCTTCCGCCGCAAGCGCCCGCGCCGTCGCGGCGCCGATGCCGCTCGAGGCGCCGGTGACGAGCGCCAGGGGGCGCATGTGGGGATCGGAGGTCATAGGAAGGGACAATGTAGCGCGAACCGGCTCGAAGGTCATCGCTCGAGCTCATTGCTCACAGGTCGGGAGTGTCAAAGCTCGCCCTTCAAGACTTCGAGCCAGCTGTGGCTTTGAACCGCAGAGCTTTGACCCTCCCTACCTATGACCCGTGAGCTCGACCTTTGAGCGGTGAGCTACATGTTGTCCATTGACATCAATAGATTACAGTGATGACCGAAAACTCGAATCACGTCGACCGGCTCGGCGACTTCACCACCACGACCCGGACCCTGCGGATCGCGGCGATGGCGGCCGTGGTCGGCGCGATCGGCGCCGTGGTCGCATGGCTCCTCGTCCGCCTCATCCAGGCCATCACGGCCCTCGCGTACTTCCACACGCTCTCGGCGTCGGGATTGCCGCCCAGTGCGAACAAGCTCGGCCTCTGGGCTGTGCTCGTGCCAATCGTCGGCGGCGTGATCGTCGGCCTCGTGGCTCGATTTGGATCCGAGAAGATTCGCGGGCACGGCATTCCAGAGGCGATGGAAGCGATCCTCATCGGGCGCAGCCGTCTCAGCGCGAAAGTCGCCGTGCTCAAACCGACCGCATCGGCAATCGCGATCGGAACTGGCGGTCCATTTGGCGCAGAGGGGCCGATCATCATGACCGGCGCCGCGTTCGGATCGGTGTTCGCGCAGGCGTTCCACCTCTCGGATACCGAACGGAAGACGCTCCTCGTTGCGGGTGCCTCTGCTGGCATGGCGGCGATCTTCTCGGCGCCCGTCGCGGCCGTGCTGCTGGCCGTCGAGCTGCTCCTGTTCGAATGGAAGCCGAGCAGCTTCATTCCGGTCGCGGTTGCCGCGACGATCGGCGCTGCACTGCGCGTGCCGTTGCTCGGCGGCGGCGCGGTTTTCCCGGTCACGCCGCATGACGCGCTCCCGCTCATCGGCCTCGTGGCCGCGCTGGCCGTCGGCACGATTGCGGGGTTTGCGGCCACCATCATCACCAAGCTGTGCTACGCGTGCGAAGACGGCTTCGCGCGGTTGCCGATCCACTGGATGTGGTGGCCCGCGATCGGCGGCGTGGTCGTGGGCATCGGCGGCCTCTTTGCGCCGCGCGCGCTCGGCGTCGGGTACGATGTGATCAGCGACCTCTTCGCCGGGAACCTCGTGGCGGGCGCGGCAGTCGCACTGCTCGTCGCGAAGGCGCTGATGTGGGCGTTCGCGCTGGGATCGGGGACGTCGGGCGGCGTGCTCGCACCACTGTTGATCATGGGCGGCGCGATGGGCGCGGTCGAGTCAGGCGTCATCCCCGGCCACGACCCGGGGCTGTGGGCGATGATCAGCATGGCCGCGATGATGGGGGGCACGATGCGCGCGCCGCTAACCGCCATCGTGTTCCTGCTCGAGCTCACGCACGACATCAACCTCCTCCCCGCCCTGCTGATCGCGTGCGTTGCGGCACATACCGTGACCGTACTGATTCTTCGCCGGGATATTCTTTCGGAGAAAGTCGCTCGCCGCGGGCATCATGTGAACCGCGAGTATGTCGTGAACCCGCTCGCGCAGTTCCGCGTCGCGCAGGTGATGCATCCGCCCGAGGATGCATCGAGCGCGCTGCGCACTGTGCTGGCCGGCACCGAGGAGGAACTCGCGGTCGCATATCCCGATGAGCTGCTCGACGAGGCCATGACGCGGCTGATCCTGAACGGCGACGATCAGATTCCGGTAGTGAACCGTGGTGACGGCACCACCATCATCGGCGTGATAGATGCCGACGCGATCGCGATGGCGTGGCACGATCGGCATGCCAAGGAGAACGTCCGCGAGAGGGGGAGCGCCGAATGATTCTGCTGTTCGGCCCGTGCATGTTCGTGGCGCCGTTCCTCGTCGTCCTGATTCCGGTTGCGATTGTACTGTGGCTGCCGGTGCTCGCGATTCTCGGGTTGTTGTGGCTGATCGTGTGGCCGTTCGCGGCGCTCGGGAGCGCCGGCGGGGTGTCGGCGCGGGCACACGCGGCGCTCGGGCGGTGGTTCGTCGTGCTGCTGAGGCCGTGGAGATATTTCGATGTTCCGCAGAAGCCACCGGTTGACGAGACTCCAAAGCCCTAGAGTCTGTTATCTATCATCTGGCCGTCTTGCATCAGATAGCTCGCGGATTGAAACAGCTTGGCTGTCTGATGCAAGACCAACAGATGAAAGACAACAAATCTGTTCATCTATCATCTGGCTGTCTTGCATCAGATAGCTCGTGGATTGAAACAGCTTAGCTGTCTGATGCAAGACCAACAGATGAAAGACAATAGATCTGTTCATCTATCATCTGGCTGTCTTGCATCAGATAGCTCGTGGATTGAAACGGCTTAGCTGTCTGATGCAAGACCAACAGATGATAGATCACAGAGTCCTGCGCCGGGTCGAAATCCCTCTCTAACGCGGCATTGAAAACAGCCGTGTCGCAATCCGATCCGCCATCGCTCCCGTATCCGCAGTGGGACTGTCCGTCAGGATGATGACCACCGCATGCCTCGTCGGAAATCTCACGAACGCATTCCGCTTCCCATCGCTCGTCCCGAACTCCCTCTCCCGCGCGAACCCCTCGAACGCA
Organism: Gemmatimonadaceae bacterium; assembly: GCA_050733535.1. Lineage (GTDB taxonomy): Bacteria > Gemmatimonadota > Gemmatimonadetes > Gemmatimonadales > Gemmatimonadaceae > Fen-1231. The sequence continues at coordinate 2,723 of JBOHTH010000373.1, forward strand.
TCGAGCTGCCACCCGAACGCCCCCTCGCGAAACGCCGGCGTCGACTCCATGCCAAGCTCCCATCTGTACAGTTCGTCGACGTCAGAACTGAACTCGCCAGTGGCCGTGTCCGCGACGGTCTTGTGCATCCCGATCGGTGTGTAGATCCGCCGCGTGATCTGCGCCGTGTAAGACGCCCCACCTTTCTGCGCGATGAACGCGACGATGTCGTGCCGCGTCGTGGCGGACCGCTCGCGCGAGAGCAGCATGTCGCGGACCGTTTGCCCTGAGCCATCCGGAAATACATCCCCGTAGCGCACCTTGCCGTCGTGCTCGAGTCCGATCACGGCCGCGTCGTTGAAGCCCGCGGAGAGTCCGAGCAGCGGGAACTGCGGAATGGTCGTCGTCGGCATGAACTTCCGCTGCGGCGGGATACCGAACGAAGTATCCACGAACACTTTGTCGTCCTCGGCGACGAGCACCGTCGCCCTCGGGCCGTTCGCCGCTCTGAATGGAGCAAAAACTGAGTCGATGAACGCGCTGGTGAGCGACGTCTCATTCACCGCGCGATGCGTGACGTGGCGCGTGGCGAGATCGTACTGATCGCCCGGATGCAGCGTGAGGAACGGCTTGCCGGGGTCGGTCGGATCCTTGCCGCCGTACACGAACGCCTTGTCGCGGCCGATGATCCGCGCCGAGTCACCGCGCACGACCCACGCCGTCCCCTCGTCCTCCGAGATTCCCAGCAGCTCGCGGTGATGCGGCATGATCGAGTCGGCGAGATCGGCCAGGCGTTCGCGCGCGACCACATGCTGGTCGATCCCCACGCCGCGCAGATAGCCGAATCCCTTCTCGTAGCCCGGGTACGCCATGATGAAGTTGTTGTTCGACGGCGCCCCGCGGACGAGAAAGCTGCCGAGGATCGAGGCGCCCGCAGACGATCCGCCGATCACTCCGCCGCGCGCGAGGACGTCGTTGAACGCCTTTTCCGTTTTCGTCCCGGCGTACGAATCCACCAGGTGATATTGGCGCCCGCCCTCGAACCACACCCCGCCGGCACTCTTTAGGGGTTCGATGAACGCGTCGGAGTCCGCGACTTTTCGGTCGATGGTATGGAGAATCACGACGTGCTTCGCGCCGGCGGTCTTGAACCCGTTGGCGCCGCGCCAGTCGGGCGGGTACGTGGTGTCGCCACCGGCCGTCGGGACATCGACGATCTCCGCGTCGGGACCACCCGCGAGTTCGATGAACCGCCGGTACACCTCGGGTCCGAGCGATCCGCCGCCGACGACCATCACGGCCCCGTGCGGCGGACCTACATGCGCAATGCCGCGCGGTGTCGCGCCGAGCGACGCAGCTGAGGGCGGCGGTGAGCATGCCGTAACGCACAGGACTGCGGAAAGAATCAAGTACGCAGCGCCGCGCACAGGTCGCGCCTGTGGGACACCGGCTGACAGGTTTTTCTGGATGCGAGTCATCCCTGAACATGCATCACGCAAGACGCGCGAGAAAGTATTTCGGGAAATGTGCGTTTGGTCACTAAACATTTCGCGGAACGCACCGTCTCCCTGCTGTGGCGCGCCGGACGAGTCGAGGGCACTCCGCTCCCGCAGACGCGCTCGCGACCGACATGCACCCGCACTCGAGGATACACCGATGAATCGTCTCGTACTCACCGTCGGCACCGGCGCTCTCGCGATCGCGCTTGCCGCATGCGGCGACAGCAGCACCTCGCCGACGCTCTCCAACCTCGACGTCACGACCACGGACAGCTCGCTCATCGCCGCGCAGGTCGCCGGCGACGCGACCGCATCCGATGTGAACATGCTGAACGGCGTTTCCACCACGATGGGATGGAGCGTCGCGAGCCCAAGCACCGGTGTCTCGATGAACTTCATGGCGTCGGCGCGCCCGTCGATCAGCGCCAACTTCAAGAATGACTGCACGTACAATTCGGTGGACGGCCTGTTTCACTGCCTCGAGCAGGTCAACGGCAACGGCGTGACGGTCATCCGCACCATCGCACTCTTCGACACGACCGGTGCGGCGATGGATCACTTCGATTCGACCACGGCGTCCATGAACGTCAAGGCGATCCTGAGCGGTGTGGTCGCGCGAGCAAATGGCGCGGACACGGTCAACGGCACGCGCAACCTCACCGCGACTGGTCTGTACGGCGCCCACAACACGACCCGCACATGGAACGGCACCGGCGACGGCACGCACGGCGCGTACTGGTCGGACAGCGTCGCGCAGCGCACCTCGGATGTCACCTACACGACAACGTTCACCGATGTCGTCGTCGATCTCCCGCGCTCGGCCAATCCGTATCCGGTATCCGGCACGATCACCCGCGTCGTGACGGGGACCGGGACGGTGATCAAGAACGGAAAGAAGCGGACGATCACCGTGACACGCACGGTGACCATTACGTTCAACGGATCGCAGACAGTGCCGATGATCGTGGGAGATGATCATTACACCGTAGACTTGTCGACTGGCCTGGCCACGCACAGCTGACGGGATTTTTCGACCCAGCGCGGAGCGCGGAAAAGGAGTCCTGAAGTCGAATTCCTCTGCCGCACTCCGCACCGGGTCAAAGTCTCTATCTCGCCGCTAAGCCGCCAAACAATGCTCCGCCGTACGCAGAGGGTATCGCAATCAGCAGCGCGCCCTCGACAGCATCAAATCGATAGTTCGCCGTGACACCTACACCATCTCCCGCCCGCTCGAGCACCGCACGCGTTTCGGCATTGAGATACTTCTTCAGCTTCACCGTGCTCCCATCGAGCTGAAGGTCCACCGACGCCGGCGCGCTCACCTGAAAGCACGCGCTCCGCGTCGCCATGGTGTGGGAGTGCGCGGGCCGCCGGCGGAGCAGCACCGTGATGACCTGCATCAGCGCGCTGAAGCGGCTCCGCGCGGTGATCAGCGAGAGATCGAGCTCGCCGCTGTCGAGCAGCGCATCCGGCGTCATGCGCGCGACCTTCCCGTACAAGCGCGTGTTGCCGATTACGAGCTGCAGCGCGCTTCCGTCCCAGATAGCCTGCGGCGGTTCGCCCGCTGCGATTTGGATCCGGTAGGTACGCAATCCCGGCAACAGTCGCACCGCTGTCAGCGCGACGGCCGCAATGCCGATCTTGTGCTTGAGCGCCTGGGGTGTCCGGCTCATCAGAGTTGCGTCCACGCCGAGGCCGGCCATGAGCAGGAAATGGCGGCGCGCACCGGGCGCCGACGCCGCGAGCCGGTCGTGCGCGCTCGATTCGGCGTCGAGCGTGAGTGACTCCACTCCCACATGGCCGACGTCCACGCGGCGCACGACGCTCTCGACGAGCACGCGCGCAGCGCGCACCGGGTCCGACGGGATGCCAACTTCAGCCGCCCAGACATTCGCCGTGCCGCCAGGGATCACGCCGACCGCCGCGCTGCGCCTGCCTGCGAACGCCATGACGCCGTTGACGACGTGATTCACCGTGCCATCGCCGCCGTACGCGATGACATAGTCATACCCGGCCTCGGCCGCGCGCGCGGCGAGCTCCATCGTCTGCCCTTTTGATTCTTTCACGACGACGTCCGTCGTCCAGCCCGCGCGCGCGAGCACCGAGACAACGTCCGCGACGCGTGTGAGGTTCTTGCCCGAACGGGGATGGACCACGAGGCAGGCAGTCGTGCGTTTCATGCGGGGAAGAATATGCCGGTATCCGCCCGCTTCATATACAAGCGACGAGTTCGTGACGCGAGTGCGAAATCCGTTGGAGACGGCAAAGGCGTGTTTGGGGCTTGGGTGAGAGGCTGTGGGATTGGGGTTATTAGTCGATGGCTTTGGGACCGCCGATCTGTCAGGGCTTTTCCACAGCCAATGACCAGTCACCCCAATCCCACAGCATCTCACCCAAAGCCGTATCACTCGCGCTGTTTATGATCAAACTGAACGAGCCGAGGAAACCGTGAGATCAGTGCTTGTGCTGACCTAACAACATCGACGCCTGACGCTCGATCCGCTGCCGCACATCCGGCGTACGCGCCGCGCCGAGGTACACTCGGTAGATGGAATCCCAGAGCGCAGCCGCGCGATCGGCGGCACGATCACAGCGCGCCGCATCCGCGGCCTTCTGTGCCGCGAGCAACTCGGCGATCACGACGCGAACCGAGTCACGCCTCGGCGCGAGGTACGGCTGCATCGCGGGGCGCCCCCCGAGCTTCGGGAAAATCGACGTCGAATCGAGCGCCTCGCCGATCGCGAGTGCCGCACGGCGCACACGCGCGCTGAACGCGGCGTCATGCATGCGCGCCGAGTCGGGCGCGGCGAGACCGGCTGCCCAGAAGGGGAGGTTTGGATTCGTGCCCGCGAACGGGCCGTCCGGCGACGCGACGAACCACACGTGCAGCATCACCAGCGTCTGCCCCGGCGGCGCGAGGCCCTCGTGCTCGTGCCACGGCGGGTGACTGTCAAAGAGCGGCGGCACGACGGTGTCGCCGGCCTGCGTGAGGTATGCAAACGCCGCGCCGACCAGCGAGTCGCGGCCGTTGATGCGCGAGAACATGAGGTTGTCCGGCGACTTGAGCGTGCTCTGCGCGGCCTTGCTCATGCGCGAGACATCCACCCAGTGCACGCCCATCGTCGCGATCCAGCCGAACTTGGGCTCGAAGCCGGCTGACTTGGCGGCGTCAGTTGAGGTGAGTGGCGTGAGTGCGGCGCGGACATCGGCGATTTCCTGGCGCGTCTTTGCAGAAAGCGCGGCGGGCTTATCGTGGTGATCCATGCCGGCCATTCCCGCCATTCCGCCGCCCTGCTGGGCACGCGCGCCGGGCGCAGCGGCCAGCATCGTGATGCAAACGCCGAGCGTGACACGGACGTGGAACGACCTCATTTCCATGTATCGAGCTTCGCCTGCTGCTTGGCCGTCAGCTGATTCTTAATCTGAACGAGAAGAGTAATTTGTGCTCGTTTCACCTCGCGTTCCAGGGCGAGCACCTGATCGATCTGCTGGAGCACCGCTGACTCGTCGACCGTGCTGCCCGCGAGCAGTCCGGTCAGTTTCACATTGGCGGCCCCCAGCCTGAACTGCAGGTCGATCGCCTTGGACTGCACCTGCTTGACGGCATCCTGAATGGCGGTGCGCTGGAAGTCGGACAACCGGATAGTGTCCTCGTGCGCCATCACAAATTCGGGAGCGTAGAGATACTTCGTCAGCAGATCAGCCGCAGAGTGTCCCGGCACACCACACGCGGCCGACCAGTTCGGGGCCCAGATCGCACCCTTCTTGGTCGTAACCGAGATCACGCCGTTGATAGCATCCGGTCCGTACTGCTTTATCGCGGCCACTCCCTTGACCACCTCAATGTTCTCAATGACGCCTGGGTCGACGTCGTCGATATGACAGGGGCCGGTGGCGTTCGTGGCACCTCCGTTATCCACTCGGACACCGTTGACGACGAACATCGGGCGCTGTGCCCGAGCCGCGGGCGCAACGCAAAGCAGGACACCGGTCACGATCGCGAGCGTTCTCATCGTTTGTCTCCCAAAGTGTGGGCGGACGAAAGGGTCATGCCGTCAAGCACAGATGCCGCCAGCGTCGAAGACTCGAGCAGCTCGGAGCCCGGAGTGCGGAGCAGGCTCGCAGTGGGCGAAGTCCAGGTGGCGAGCGGTCGCACGGCAGCCGCGCGCCAGCTCGCGGTGTCACGCGTAAGACTGATCGCAAACACAGTCACGGCGGCCGCGGCGAGCGAGAGCGTGACGGGCAGTCGCCAGCGAGGACCGGCGCGCGAGTCGTCCGCCAACGGCTGATTGGAGCGGTCGAGGACCCTGCGAAACCCGGGCGTATGCTGCTGGTCTGCAACGCGCAGCGCCTCGAATCGCGCGCGCAGTTCGTCGTCAGAGAATGATGTCACGGAGCCACCTGCCCATCAGGACGAGGGACCGGCGCGAACTCGGGCGCGAGCGCAATCGCGAGCGCCTTCTTGCCACGGTCGTAATGCGTTCGCGCTGAGCCCACCGATATCTGCATCACCGCAGCCGCCTCCTCGACAGTCAAACCGTGGTAGAACACGAGTTCCAATACTTCCCGCTGTCTCGACGAGAGCGCACTGAGCGCCGCGAGAAGCGCAGCGCGCTCGTCGGAGCGCTCCACCCTGACGTCCGCGCCAGGCGCAGGATCGCTGAGATCCGGCGCTGAGGCCGCATCAACATCTTCCCGCGACCGCCGCGTCCTGTTCGCTCGCAGCTCTTCCATCGCTGTGCGGCGGATGACGCCAAACACCCACGTACGCAGCGCCGATCGCCCGTCGAATCGCGCACGCCCAGAGAGGATCCTGAGGTACGATGTCTGCAGCGCGTCCTCCGCGAGATCCCGATCGCGCCCGCAGCACGCGAGCGCCCAGCCCCAGCACGCCTCGTGCATCTGTTCCAGTTCACGTTCCAGATCTGCTCTGTCCATTGATCGATCCGTGGCTGGAACGCTGATGACTGTTAGTGACGGAAGGGCGGATTCCATATGACGGCTTTGAGTGAGATGCTGTGGGATTGGAGTAATTGGTCATTGGCTGTGGGAAGCTGCGACTCTGGCGATCGGCCACCCCAGAGCTAATTACCAAACACTCCAATCCCGAGACCTCTCACCCAAATCCCGAAACACGCGAGGCATCCAGCCAACCAAACTGCGCCTGAGAGTGTCGAATCGAGCGGTAACCCGCCCTCACCCACCGACCGTCCAATGACCAGCACTCCGAGCAGCGCCGACCGCGCCCCCTGGTGGGAATCCTTCGTCCAGGACCTCCGCTACGCCGCCCGCGGCTTGCGCGCAAAGCCCGGATTCACGACAGCCGTCGTCCTCACGCTCGGCCTCGGCATCGGCGCGAACGCTGCGATGTTCTCGATCGTCGACCGCCTGCTCTTCCGCCCGCCTCCGATGCTGCGCGACGCGGCGACGACTCATCGCGTGTACCCGGTCACCACCTATCGTGGCAAGGAGAACTTCTCCGGCAGCGTCGCCTACGGACGGTACAAGGATTTCGAGCGAACCACGAAGTCCTTTTCGCGTTTCGCGCAGTTTACCGCGCGCGACTTGGCCATCGGGACCGGCGACGACGCCCGGGAAATGCGCGTCGGAGCGGTGAGCGCATCGTTCTTCGATTTCTTCGACGCACCCACCGCCATCGGACGCTACTTCACGCCGGCTGAGGACTCCGAGCCGACCGGAACCCCCGTCGCGGTCCTCTCGTACACCTACTGGCAGACCGCGTTCGGCGGCCGCCGCGATGCCATCGGCGCGACACTCCGCGTGGGACCGCTTGTGTACACGGTGATCGGCGTCTCGCCCGCTGGGTTCGCAGGCGTGTGGCCTGACCGCCCACCGATCGCGTACATCCCCATCGCGTCGTACGCCGCGACGCAGGGATTCGCGATGCCCGGGCAGAACTGGTGGACGACATACAACTGGACTTGGTCCAACACGATGGCGCAGCGCAAGCCCGGCGTGAGCATCGCCGCGGCGACGGCGGACATCAGCAATGCGTACCTTCGCAGCTACACGAACGAGATCGCCGGAAGCAAGCGCGCCACGCCCGTCGAGATCGCCAAGCCGCACGTCGTGATCGCCTCGATACTCTCCGAGCGCGGACCGAACGAGTCCAGCCTCGCTAAGGTCGCGACATGGCTCGGCGGCGTCGCGCTCATAGTCCTGCTCATCGCCTGCGCGAACGTCGCCAACCTCCTGCTGGCACGCGCGCTCAACCGGCGCCGCGAGATCGCCGTTCGGCTGGCACTCGGCGTGAGCCGGCGGCGCCTGCTCTCACAGCTGCTCACCGAGAGCGTACTCCTCGCCGCACTTGGCGGCGTCGCAGGGCTGGTGATCGCGCAGGTTGGCGGAGCGCTCCTCCGCGCAGCGTTCATCCCGAAGGCCGTCACGCAGAGCGTCGCGACCGACCCGCGCACGCTCGTGTTCGCCGCACTCGCCGCGCTCGCCGCGGGTGTGCTCACCGGCCTCGCACCCGCATTCCAGATTCGCAGCGTGAGCCTCACGTCCGACCTGAAGAGCGGCGCGCGCGAGGGAACGTTCCACCGGTCCAAGCTTCGCACCGGGCTCCTGCTGATGCAGGGCGCCCTTTCGGTTGTGCTGCTCGTGGGCGCGGGACTCTTCGTCCGTAGCCTCCAGAACGTGCGCGGCATCCGGATGGGGTACGACGTTGACCCGATCCTGCTCGTCGACATGAACATGCGCGGTGTGAAACTCGACAGCGCCGCTACCGTCCTGCTCCGCGCGAAGCTCCTTGCCGCCGCCAAGGCGATTCCCGGCGTCGAGAACGCCTCGCTGCAAACGAGCGTGCCGTTCTGGAGTAGCTGGAGCGAGGACCTGCACGTCGCGGGCATCGACTCCGTGCGCAAGCTCGGACAGTTCAACTTGAACGGCGTGAGCCCCGAATACTTCGCGACGCTCGGCACGCGCATCATCAAGGGGCGCGGCATCACCGAGGCGGACGTGCCGGGAGCGCCCGGGGCGATGGTCGTGAGCGCCGGAATGGCAAAGCGCATCTGGCCGGCCGCCGACCCCATCGGCCAGTGCGTCAAGATGGGCGCCGATACCACGCCGTGCATTTACGTCGTCGGAGTTGCCGAGGACATCAAGGCCCAGAAACTCGGCGACGACGACGCGTACTACTACTATCTGTCGTCGGCGCAGTTCAATCCGCAGCAGGGCGGCCTCTTCGTGCGCACGCGCGCCAGCCACGGCGTGCTTGCCACGGAGAACGTCCGCCGCGCACTGCAGAAAGAAATGCCGGGCGCGTCATACGTGACGATCACGCCATTCGCCGACATCATCGGGGAGGAAACGAAATCATGGGAGCTTGGCGCGAGCATGTTCCTCACGTTCGGCGCGCTCGCGCTAGCGCTCGCCGCCGTCGGACTGTTCAGCGTGATCTCGTACAATGTCGCGCAGCGGACGCATGAGCTCGGCGTGCGCGTCGCGCTCGGCGCGCAGGTGGGTGATCTCGTCCGGCTCGTCGTGAGCGAAGGCGTGAAGGTCGGTGCGCTGGGCGTCGCGATCGGCGCCGCGGCCGCGCTTGCGAGCGGACGGTGGCTCGCGCCGCTGCTCTTCCGCGAGTCGCCGCGCGATCCGGTGATCTTCGGAGTGGTCGCGGCAGTGCTGCTCTCGGTGACGATCGTGGCGAGCCTGATTCCGGCGCAGCGCGCGGCGCGCGTCGATCCCAACCGGGCGCTGCGGTCGGATTGATCGCGCCGTGGTGAATGCGCTATGCTTGTAGATATGAAGCGCATCGCCATTGTCCTGCTCTCGCTCTCGTGCGGCCTGTCCGCTGTCGCGCTCGCGCAAAGCGCAGTCCCCGTCGTCGACGAACCGCATCACCATCTCGTGTTCACCGGCAAGAACCTTCGCGTCTTTCGTGTCGTGGTGCCGGCGCACAGTGCGACTGAAATCCATGAGCACGCGGTGGATTATTTCTGGATTTCGGTCGGCGCGAGCCAGTTTGTGAACGCGACCGTCGGCAAGGACGAGACGACGGTGACCGCGGCGGATGGAAGCGTGCACTACACGCGCGGAGGTTTCGCGCACGCCGCACGCGTGGACGGCGACAAGGCGTTTCACAACGTGACGATCGAGCTGCCGCAGGCGCAGACCAACCCGCGCAACCTTTGCGAGCCGGTGATCGCCGACCAGCCGATGGATTGTGCCGCCGCAATGACACGCGCCACTTCGTTGTACTCCGGTGCCGCCGTGCAGCCGGAGTTCGAGACGGACCAGACGCGGGTCACGCTGATTACGCTCCCGCCGCACGGAACACTTGGACTCGCACGGCATCGCGAGGCGCCGCTGCTCGTGGCGGTGGACGATGTGCCGGGGTCGGTCCCGATTACGTGCCCGGTGACGGACGATCCCAAAGGATACGAGCTGCAGTCGCGGTCGGGAAATACGTACCGGCTGAAAGGAAGGTCAAAATGCACGGTGCGTAACGATACGCACGCGACGGTGCGGTTTCTGGCGATTGAGTTCGCGCCGGCTCCGAAACAAAAACCTTTCCACGGATTTCACGGAACGAGCCACGGATAAGCAACGGCTTTTCCGTTGTCGTTCCCCGGAAGGGCTGGTGTCGATCCGTGCAATTCCGTGTAATCCGTGGTGAAAGGCTTTTAAAATCCTTACCACGGATTGCACGGAACCAGCCACGGATAAGCAACGGCTTTTTCGTTGTCGTTCCTCGGGCGGGCTGGTGTCGATCCGTGCAATCCGTGTAATCCGTGGTGAAAGGCTTTTAAAATTCTTTCAACGAATTTCACGAAACCGCGAGCATTCTCTTCAACTCTCCCCCTACCAGCGCCTGAAACCCACCGTCCGTCCAATAAAACGTGTGCGATAACGGCGTCATCGACAGCCCGGGCATCCCGACTTCCATCGCGACATCCTCGATCGTCGTTCCGTGCGTTTCGTCCCAGAGCCCGCTCAGCGGATAGCCCAGGATGTCGTACGGATCGTAAACGTTCAGCCAGCGCGCGACTCTCTTGAGCGATTCGGCAAGCCGGGGCCGCGGAAAGCGGACGCATTCATACGGCGGCGCCGGCGGCAGGAAGAGCGGGATGTTGCAGCCGAACGTGATCAGCCCAGTCAGCGTCTCCAGCCGCTGCACCGGCGTATCGCCGATGGCCTTCCTCGCAACCTCACGCGCCGCGGGATGCAGCGCGCTCACCGCACTCGTCCCCACCTCTCCCGCTGCGCGCTCGAGGTTCCACAAATAATTCGTGACCACCACGCAGCCGAGCGAATGCGCGAGCACCACGACGGGCGCGCGTGCAGGGTCCGCGAGCCGCGCCTCCACGCGCGCGAGTGAGTCGGCGAACCGTTGATGCACGCGGTGCATCAGCGGAATCCCTTGCCGTTCGTAGCCCGAGAGATAGCCCGTGGGATCGCCGAGCGTCCCGACGACCCATTTGCGCAACAGGTTGATATTCATCGGCGAGCGCGCGTCCTGCAGCCGGCGCCAGATCTCGTCCTGTCCGTTCTGCAGGAGGTCCGACCAGAAGCATGGCTCGAACGCGACGGCCTTCGCGTCGGCGCCGAGCAGCCGCGAGAGTCCCTCGATGAGCGGCAGCGCGAACGCTGACTCGGGGTCGCCCATCCCGTGGATGATCACCACACCGACCTCCGCCGGCGCGCGAACGCTCACGGCGCGCACACAACTCGCTCACCGCGCGCCCACAGCGCGCTCATAACTTGAACTCGGCCACGAATAACGCGAGCGTCAGCTGCCGGTCGTCCGTGCGATACCCAAAGCGCACGCCGCCTGCCAGCCCGCCCGCCGTATTCGCCATCACCCACACCGGAAGATCCACGCCCGTCACTCCGTGCCGAAGGTCCTGCGCGACGGTCAGCCGCATCGCGGCGCGCCCTCCGATGCTCCACGCGCCGGATACGCTCATGACCGCGCGGTCGTAATTATACGGCGCGCCGAGCACCATGTTCGCGCAACTCTCCGTGCCGGGCGGACCGAACGACTCCGGCGTGCAAATATTCTGGGATCCCCGCGCCCGGTACGATTGTTCCCAGCGCACCGAGCCCTGCAGCGCGACTGACGCCCAGCGATAGCCCGCGCCGCCCTCGAGCGCATACGCGGTGTGCCCGACCGACCGCCGCGCGAACGCGGCCGTATCGCGCCAGGCAAATGTTGGCTGGCTGAATGTCCCTGTGAACGCGACATACGACCCGACACTCGTGGCGTTGGTCGTATATGACCCCTGCACGCGGGCCGAGTTCACCAGGCCGTCGAGATCGGCCAGCTCAGTGAAGTCGTCGCTCTTGTTGAGCGGGCCGGCGAGCATCATGGAACTCGATCCACGCTCGCCGCAGATCGCGCCCCACATATCGCACACGTTCGCCTGCAGGCGGGCATCCTTCACACCCGCGCTCGACACCACGCTTGCCGTCCACGCGGACGATCGCGCGAGCGCGACCAGTGACGGATCGAACACCAGTGCAGCGAACACCGTGTCACCCTTCGCCGCGGCTTCACCGCCCAAACCCGCGACGAGCGGCCGGCGCGCGCGGCGGACCGAATCACTCCGGTTGAGCAGCGTGCCGGATTTCTGCGCGAGCGCGGACGCGCCCGCCACACAGAGCAGCGCGACCGCGCGGAGTGCGTGCGCCATTGTTCACGCGGCTCCGCGCGGCCCGGCTTTGCGCCGGAGGAAACCGACCAGCGGCCGCGCGCGCTCGGGCAGTGTGAGGTCGTCGAAAGTCACCCGCACGGTTTGCGCGCCGTTCTCCACGTGGATTTCATAGAGACGCAGGTCGCGTCCGCCGGGCGACCGGTGATCGCCGGATGCAACGAGCTGACTGTCCGTCACGAGCGACTCGAGTTCGCGCGCCTCGTCGCGCGGGAGCTGCGACGTGTCGAGCTCGCAGCCTCGCCGCGCTCCCACCACCCCGCCCGACTGCACGAACGTCACGCGCACCGCCACCTCCCACGTCACGCGTACACCTTCATCGTCACGCCAACATCGGCCCACGCACGCCGAACGGCATCCGCGGCGTCCGCACCGATCGCCGCCGCCATCTGCACGCACACTTCCGCGCACTCCTGAAACTCGCACCGGCGCGGCAGCCGCAACATGGTATCGTACCAGATCCGGCCCGCCGCGTCCCATGCATTTCCGCCGAGCGCCTTGGCGGAGAGGACGAACGCGCGGTTGGGAATGCCCGAGTTGAGGTGCACTCCACCGCTGTCGCTCTCTCCTTCGTAGAGTTTCGACATGTGCGTCGGCTGCGGGTCGGTGCCGAGGTACGGATCGTGCGTGAACGCCGTGCCGGGATGCTCCATGTCGCGCACGCCGCGGCGCGTGGGCGCGGGGACGAGCACTTCGCGCCCGATCACCCAGCTGGCATTCGCGGCGCTCTCGCCATTCTTCCACTGGCGCACGAGCACGCCGAAAACGTCTGCGAAGTGCTCGTTGAGCGCGCCCGACTGTCCTTCGTACTCGAGATTGCTCGTGAACGATTGCACGCCGTGCGTCAGCTCGTGCCCGACCACGTCGAGCGACCGGGTGAAGCGCTGAAAAATCACGCCGTCGCCGTCACCGTACGCCATCTGCTTTCCGTCCCAGAATGCGTTGTCTAGCGGCACGAACCGTCCGCGACCGCCGGACTCGGCGAGGTGCACGGTGCCGACAAGCGGCAGGCCGTTGCCGTCGAGCGACGCGCGCTTGAACACCGCCTCGTAGAAATCGTACGTCGCGCCGGCGTAGTCGAACGCCTCGTTCACCGCGGGGTCCGCCACGGGGCCCTGCCCCTCGGACCGCACGAGCGTGCCCGGCAGTTTGTCCGTGTTGCGGGCGTCGTACACGAGACGGTGTTTTGTGGGCGCGGTGCCGGACCGCGCGATCAGCGACGGGACTGCGCTCGCGCGCGCCCGCAGCGTTCGCGCCCTGGCCGCCCCCGCGACGTTCGCCTCCGCGCGCTCGCGAATCTCGGCGTTGTCCGAGCGCGCCAGCCGCTCGGTGACGTACGGTGGGATGATGCACTGCACGGCATCTCGCTGGCACATCGGCGTGCCTCCTGGGATGGTGATGGGAAGCCGGAGTCCGCTGCTTTCCGCAGACGGATGCTCGGCATTTTTTTTCAGGTACGCCGCAGATTATCGCGCCAGCCGATCGCTCCCGTCAAGGAGTGGCGCGCGGCTTCCTGGAGACGGAGGAATCCGGATGCGGCTGGACCTTGAAGGCAAAGTCCTCCTCGGACAGCTGGCGCACGGCCTTCGCGCCCATCATCGCGGGCCGAAAGCGCATGTCGGGGAGCGCGGTCCGCACCGCGCGCGCAAACGACTCGTTCGTTGCGCCGAGCACCGAGATGGTGGAGACGTCGATGCGCCCCGTGGAGTCGACCACGAAGCGCACGCGGACGAGGCCGTTGATCCCCCTCGCCTCCATATCCTTCGGATAGGCGGGCGCGACGCTGTGCGGATCGCGCACCGCGGCACTGTCGACATCGAGCAGAGCGAACGCGCCGAGCGATTCCGCCATCTTCTGCTCCTGCGCGATCGCGGGCGGCGTCCCGGAGGTGCCGCCGGCAGGCGCGCCCGTCTCGAGCTTCAGCGGGTCGTGTTTCACGGGCTCGCTGTGGCCCGCTCCAACCGCGGCCGACGCCCCCGTGCCACCGCCCTTTGACGCCAGAAACACGAGCGGATGGTCGCCGACGACGGGCGCGCGGTTGGTCGGGAAGAGGTACTCGGCGATCCGCTGCTCGACCTCGGTCGCGGCACGAATCGCCGGGCGAGAGGCAAGCAGGAGCACGACGACGATGGCGCCGTGCGCAACAATGCTCGCGACCGCCCCAGCGACGGGACGGGCCGCCTTTCCTTTGCCGGAGGCGATCAGGACGTCGAACATCGTAATTCTATGATATAGTAACCGGAAAGCAGGAGCCAGCCTGACCTGCTACAACGGTCCTAATTGTGCCATACCCCGGGGTCAGGGGATGGTGTCACTCGGAGGGTCCAACCCGCTGCGGGCTGCGGACCTCGGCCCGCTGCGGCACCCCAACCGCGCCTCGCCAACCACGTACGCGCCGGGTTGGGATGCGAGAGGCGGGACTTTCCTGCTGATCCGAGAAGCGGGGTTGGGAAGCGAGAGGCGGGACGCCACTCGATGCGAGAGTCGGGGTCGCCCCGCTTCCCGTATCGAGAAGCGTTCCGCTTCTCGCATCCCCACCCCGCTTCTCGCATCAGCCGGAAAGTCCCGGCTCTCGCATCCCACCCCGCGTCTCGCATCAGCGGGGCAGCGTCTCCAAGTAGCGACAGACACGCGCGCCGATTTCATTACTCCTCACTCGCACCGGGAGCACGATGTCGACTCGTCGCATTTGCCTCTGGCTGGTCCCTCTGGCCGCGTGCGGTTGCGCGACATTCCACTCCCCGCCCGGCCCGGTGCTCACCGATCGCCCCGGGTATACCGACACGCCGACCGTGCTCCCCGGCGGCGCGGTGCAGATCGAGGGCGGCTATACGAGCGACCGCACGGGATCCACGACGTACCAGTCCGTCGGCGAGCTGCTCCTGCGCGCGGGCATCGGAAGCCGGCTCGAACTCCGCCTGTTCGGCAACTCGTACGCGACGCTGACCAGTTCGGGCGCCCGGATCGCCAGTGGACTGGAAGACTCGAAGATCGGCGCAAAGTTCGCGTTGATCGACAAGCCGGACAGCGTGCACACGCTGACGCCCAGCCTCGCGCTGCTCGCGGCGACGACGCTTCCAACTGGCGCCCGCTTGCTCGGCGCCGGGCGCGCGCAGCCAGAGGCGAAACTCGCGGCGAGCTGGACTACGAGCACGCCGCTGTCAGTGTTTGCGAACGCGGCGATCGGCGCGGTCTACGACGGCACGGGCTGGGGCGATCATGGCTGGGAGAGCGTCGCGACGTGGTATGAACTGAGCTCACGCGTGTCGCTGTTTGTCGAGGAAATGCATCTCTACAACATCAGCGGTAACGCGCCTGCAGGGACGGATATTGACGGCGGGCTGACGATCGGATTTGGAGACCGGTTCCAGGTCGATGCGCGGATCGGCCGGGGGGTCGGAGGTTTGAGCGGCAGTGAGCGATTCGTCGGGGTTGGGTTCGGGAGGCGGTTCTAGACCAAAGCCGCCACCGCCAGCGCGTCAAGGATTTTCATATTCCGCAGCGCATCCCCAGCCCCGACCAACGGCACGCCGCCATTGGCAATCGCCATCGCAAGATCATCCACCTCGAGCTGAAACGTGTTCGCCGCATCGAACGCGATCACCTCCTCACGTTCCGCCGTGCGCACAACGATCTGCGGACTCCCCATCCACGACTTGAACGGCTGAGTCAACTCCATCGTTCCCGCCGCTCCGCAGACCACCACCTTCTGGTGCACCCCGCTGTCGAACCCGCACGAGATGATCGCATAGCGCCCGGACCGGTAGTCGAGCACCCCTTGAACGCTCACGTCGACCTTCTTCACCGGATGGTACGCGCCCATCGCCGTCACTCCGACTGGTGAATCTCCGAGGAACAGCCGGCTCGCGCTCACGCAGTAACACCCGACGTCGAGCAGCGCGCCCCCGCCCCACTCCGCATTCATCCTGACATCGTCCGGGTTCGACAGCGGAAATCGAAATGACGCCTCGACGGCCATCACCTCGCCGATCGTCCCCGTGCGCACAATCTCCTGCGCCCGCGCGATCTGCGGATGGTGCCGGTACATGAACGCTTCGGCCAGGTGTTTCCCGCTGGACTCGGCCGCGCGCAGCATCTCCTCGCACTCGCGAGCATGCATCGCGAGGGGCTTCTCGCAGATGACGTGCTTGCCTGCTCGAAGGGCGGCGATCGAAAGCTCCTTGTGCAGCCCGTTGTGCGTGGCGACGTACACGGCGTCGACGTCGCGATCGGCGATCAGCGCTTCGTAGGAATCGTACGCGCGCTCCGGGCGGAGCCCCTCCGCACGCGCGAGTTCGCGACTGGCGGCGGCGTACAGGGTCGCGTGCTCGGCCGCATGAATCCCGGGAGCAATCCGATTGCGCGCGATGCGCCCGGCGCCGATTAGGCCTAGTCTTAGCTTTGAGGACATAGCTTGAAGCTACCAGCTACGGCAGCTGCGCACTGCGGAACTCGATTCGCTGCGCACTGCGGGAGGAATGCGGGACCGCAGCCCGCAGCGGGTCGAGTTCCGCAGGCCGCAGCGTATCGAGTTCCGCAGGCCGCAGCGGGTCGAGTTTCGCAGGCCGCAGCGCCGTGCCCATCACCCGGACAGAACCTCCCGCGCCCGCCCCAGCCCCTCCGTCAAATCCCTCACGAAATTCGCCGTTCCGATCATCTCCACTACTCCCGCCTTCCGCATGGCGTCCATCGGCTGCTCGTGCACGCCCGCGAGAATCAGCGTCGTCCCGTCTCGCCGCCCTTTCTTCACCAGCTCCCGGATCAGCGCAATCCCCGTTGCGTCGAGCAGTCCCACGTTCCGCATCCGCAGGATCAGCACCGCCGGCGCGCGCTGGATCGATCCCATCGTCTCCTTGAACTTGTCCGCCGCGCCAAAGAAAAACGGGCCGTCGATCTCATAAACCTGCACACCGGCGGGAATCGCGCCCGAGGCCACGGCCCCGCGCAGCATCTCGTCGCTTTCGGCCCCCTCGTCCGCGAACAACTCCGTGATCGCGGTAACATTCGTCGACTCGGCCATCTTCTGCATGAAGAGGAACGACGCCAGTACCATCCCGACGCCGAGCGCGACTGTGAGGTCGACGAACACCGTGAGCCCGAAGGTGACGAGCAGCACCGCGATGTCGCCGCGCGGCGCCGTGAGCATCCCGCGGAATGTGCGCCATTCGCTCATATGGTACGCGACCACGACGAGAATTCCGGCGAGCGTCGCCATCGGGATCAGCGCCGCCCAGCGACCGAAGAACAGCGTGATGAGCAGCAGCGTGACGCTGTGCACGATGCCGGCCACCGGCGTTCGTCCACCGGCCTTGATGTTCGTCGCGGTGCGCGCGATCGCGCCCGTCGCCGGAACTCCGCCGAACAGCGGCGTGACGATGTTCGCGACGCCCTGCGCGACGAGTTCCATGTTGGAGCGGTGCCGGCCGCCGATCATGCCGTCGGCGACCACTGCCGAGAGCAATGATTCGATGCCGCCGAGCATCGCGATCGCGAACGCCGGGCCGACGAGCCGCGACAGGTCGCCAAACGCGACCGCCGGCAGGCGAATGGCTGGGAACGATGCATCGATCGCGCCGAACCGCGACCCGATCGTCTCGACCGGCAGGTGGGCGAACTGCACGAGCGCCGTCGTCACGACGAGCGCGACGAACGGCGCGGGCACCTTGAGCGAAATACGCGGCCAGTACACCAGAATCCCGAGCGTCAGCGCGGCGACCACCACGGCCCAGGGTGCGACGCTGTCCGCGTGCGCCGCATACACCTGAATTTTCGCGATGAACGCCGCCGGCACCCCGGGCATTTTCAGCCCGAAGAAGTCGCGCAATTCGCCGCTGAAGATGATCACCGCAATCCCGCTCGTGAACCCAGTGGTGACCGGCGCCGGGATGAACTTGATTGCGCCGCCGAGTTTCGTGACGCCGAGCGCGACGAGTATGAACCCCGCCATGATCGTCGCCACGGTCAGGCCGCCCACTCCATACTGCTGCACGATGCCGTAGACGATCACGACAAACGCGCCGGTGGGCCCGCCGATCTGCACGCGCGACCCGCCGAGGGCCGAGATCAGGAAACCGGCGATGATCGCGGTGTAGAGGCCCGCCTGCGGACCGAGCCCGCTCGCGATGGCAAATGCGATGGCGAGCGGGAGCGCGACGATACCGACGATCACGCCGGCGGTGACGTCCGCAACGGCTTGCTCGCGGGTGTACGACTTGAGGGTGGTGACGAGTTTGGGGACGAGCATCTACCTGTCTCGGCGCGGCCAGCAAGATTCGAAACACTGCGCACTGCGGAATTCGATTCGCTGCGCACTGCGGGAGGAATTCGGGACCGCAGTCCGCAGCGGGTCGAGTTCCGCAGTGCGCAGCGGGTCGAGTTCCGCAGCGCGCAGCGGGCGGACTCTCATCACTCCCACCTGAAAACTCTAGCCGAAATCCCCACGCAAACCACGAACACCACCCCGAGCGCCGCCACGTCGCCCGTGTGCGCCATCCATCCCTCCCCCCTCCAAATCCCGAGCATCAACGACGCCGCGTGACTCAACGGGAGCACATTCGCCGCGACCCTCAGCCCAGGCGGCAGCGACGCAATCGGATAAAACAGCCCCGACAACGCGATCATCGGATAAAACACGAACGCCCCCACCGGCTGCGCAAACCGCGCCGTCGGCACGACGCTCGCTATGATAAAGCCAATCG
>JBOHTH010000374.1:0-6094 GCA_050733535.1 Gemmatimonadaceae bacterium
GCGGTCAGGGCGGTTCCCGCGGACATCGCGCCCGGCAGCGCCTCGCCGTCCGAAAACACCGGCACGAACGACGCGCCGGCCGACACGAAGATGACGCAGCTCGTCGGCTTCAGGTTCGCCACCAGCGCATCGCCCACCAGCGTCCAGAGTTCGTCGGCGCGACGTACGGCGGCAAAGCGTTCGGGCAGCTCGCGCATCGCCTGCTCAAGCGCGAACCGTTCCTTGAAGAAAATTCGATCGACCTGCGGGCGCAGCCGCCGCTCGGCGAGGATCACCGCGGCCGCGAGCACGAGGGTGATCACGAACCGGCCGATCGATGGGTCGAGGTCCATCCGGGAGGTCATCGCGGCGGTGAGCCGGGGCACGAGCGCAAAGCCGCCGCCGACGACGACCACGCCGAGCAAGTTGTATGAGACGGTCGCGCCGAGCAGGCGGTCGATGTCGTAGAGGTCGAAGCGCAGCATCGCAATCAGGAGCGCGACGGGAAAGATCATATTTCCGGCTGTGGATGCGACGGTGGCCCAGCGCGGCGCCGCGGCAGTGATGGCATCCGCTCCGGCGGCGGCAAAGACGCCCCACCAGACGAGCACGGCCAGATACGCGGCGTAGATGACCCACTTGGCCTGGCGGCGGCCCACCGGGCTGCTGCGCCGGTAGTTACGCGCGCAGATTGCCACGATCGTCAGTGTCCAGACAATGAGCACCGGGCCGGTCCAGCGCACCGACGTGACCGCGTCGAAAGGAAATCCGTAGGCATCGCCATAGAAGAGGACGCCGAGCCCGGCGAAGATCCACGGCCACCACCAGTTCCACCCGCGCAGTACACCCGCTTCCGCAGGGAAACTCAGCCAGCCGTATACCCACGCGACCGGTGTGGCCAGCGCGACCAGCGCGCCGAGGATCAGCGCGACGGGAACGAGCCACCCGGGCGCGTCGAACTTCGCAACGTGCAGAAGCGACCAGGTCGCGCACGCGTAGAAGAGCGCGACGACCGAGCCGCTCGTCTTGGCGCGCGTGAGAATGAGGATCGCCGCGGCGGCGTCGCATGCGGAGAGGAGCAGGTCGGCATAGTAGCCGACGGGCTGCTGCGCAGGGCGCTGGGCGGAAACGGTCATGCGGTGGGCGTCGCGCTCGATCTCGAACTCCACTGTGCGGCCGGCGCGCCACCAGGCGTCCTGGACGGCGGTGAAGAAGCGCAGTTGGCCGGCCCCCGCGAGATCGGTCGCGCCCACGCGAACGACGCGATCACCGGTGCGGAAGGGCCCGCGTCCGGTTTCTGATGAGTCGAGAAAGGCCCGTACAGCAGGGTAGCCTGCGGTCCCGAGCGGGTTCACGAACACTGGCGACGGTGTCGGGCGGCCATGCCCAGCAAGGCGAACCGCGACGCAAAAGGTCCAGACGGCGGCAAAGGCCCAGGGCGCGACGCGGTTGTGCGCGCGCAGGCTGATGCGCATCATCGTTGCACGTTCGGGGGCGTTGAATCCACGGACGACAAGATAGCCTCGCTGGCCCGGCGCGGCTTCGCTCGGGACCCGCTACGATCATACCTCGCCAACTCCACTGATGCCCGAAGACATGCACGAGCGCCTGACGAAGCCGCGACGCGACATCCTTGCTCTCCTCTGCATGGTGCTGGTCATCGCGATTCCAGCGATGCTCACGCTGCGCACCGTGCACGAGCCACCATGGCGCGAACGCCCGGAGCTGAACCCGTCGCCGTACGGCTACACGGTGAGCCTGCTGCTTTTTCTCTTCCCGACGATCGTGCTGGCATACATTCACATGCAGCGCGTGAAACCAGTGGATCACCGGCGTGCGTTGGTCTGGTCTGCCGGTGTCGTCGCGGTGGCCGGGTTCGTCCTCGACACGTTTTTCGGCTACTCGTTTTTTGTGTTCAAGAACGTAGGGGCGACGATCGGCGTACGTCTCCCCGCATGGGACTGGTCCGCGCTGACCTGGGTGCCGGCGTACCTGCCCGTCGAGGAGTTTGCCTTTTACGTTTTCGGCTCGGTGTGCGTGATCACGCTGTACCTGTGGGCGAACGACGAGTGGCTGCGCGACTACGATCCCGACGCGCACCGCGCGCGTGCGAAAGAAGTGCCTAAGCTCGTGAACATCAGCTGGGCATCGGTCGGGCTTTGGCTGGGCCTGGTCGCCCTGGGTTTCGTGCTGAAACGGCTCGGTCCTGAACCGTCCGGCTTCCCGGGCTACTATCTGTTCATCATGACGCTCGGATTTCTCCCGACATTCCTGTTCATCCGGGCCGTCGGGCCGTTCGTAAACTGGAGGGCGTTCAGTTTTGCGTTCGCGCTCCTCGTGCTGGTGAGCCTCATCTGGGAGGCGACGCTCGGAGTGCCATACGAATGGTGGAATTACCACGATGGCGCGATGCTGGGCATCCGCATCACGGCGTGGAGTTCACTGCCGATCGAGGCGGTGCTGCTCTGGCTCGTCATCGCGTGGGATTGCGTGATCGCTTTCGAGATTTTCCGCGTGTTCTTTCACATGGAACGGAGCGTCGGCGCAGCGTTGCTTGGCAAACGCCACGCGGTCGAAATTGTGTAAGTTGCTGGGCAGTTAGGAGTTTCCACCCCACGCGAAAGTGGCGGAACTGGCAGACGCGCAGGACTTAGGATCCTGTGGGGCAACCCGTCCGGGTTCGACTCCCGGCTTTCGCATGAAGGCTGAAGCCCGAAGCCGGAAGCCGGACCAGCCTCCCGCTTCCGTCTCCGGTTATCTTTATAGCCATGGATATCGAAGTCACCTCAAGAAAATCCGAGGGCGTTGAACGCCGCCTCGGAATCAGCGTCGCCGCCTCGCGCGTAGCCGACGCCAAGGATCGCGCCACCCGCCGCGTTGCTGGTCAGGTGCGCCTCCCCGGCTTCCGCCCGGGCAAGGCGCCGACTGCGGTCATCAAGAAGAAATTCCAGAGCGAGATCGAGCAGGAGGCGCTCGAGTCGCTCATGCGCGAGGCCTACCAGACCGTCCTCGAGTCCGAAAAACTCGAACCCGTCACCCAGCCGCACGCGCACGACGTGAAGTATGAGGAAGGCCAGCCCCTCACGTTCGAGCTGCACTGCGAGGTGAAGCCGGTCATCGAGCTCCCCCGAATTTCTGGCTTCAAGGTCAAGCGAAACCCGAGCGTCGTGACCGACCAGATGGTCACCGACCAGATCGCCGAACTTCGCGATCAACGCGCGACCTGGACTCCGGTCGAGGAGAAGCCGCGCGAGGGCGACATGGTCACGGTGCAGCTCGCCGTCGCTGATGAGACTGGCGTGGTTCCCGAAGCCAAGGAATACCGGATCGTCCTCGGCTCCGGCCAGGCGATCGCGGCCGTCGAAGAGGTCATCATGGAGCTCGCGCCGGGCGCCAACATCGAGCGCGCGGTGAAGTGGCCCGACGACTTCCCCGACGCCGATCAGGCCGGCAAAACCAAGCAGGTGCGCGTCGCCCTCAGCGACGTGAAACGGAAATCGCTCCCCGCGCTCGACGACGCGCTCGCGCGTGAACTCGGCGACTTCGACTCGCTCGACGCGCTCACGAAGGCGGTGCGCGAGGATCTGGAATCTCAGGCCGTGCGCGAGTCCGACGCGGCGGTGCGCACGTCGCTCATCGACGAGATTGTCGGAGCAAATCCGTTCGATGTCCCGCCGACGTGGGTACGCGAACTGGTGAAGCACTACGCCGAGGCGTACCGCATTCCGCCCGAGGAGCAGGAGAAGTTCACCACGGAGTTCCACTCAATGGCCGAACGCCAGGTGCGGCGCGACCTGATCGTGGAAACGATCGCGCAGCGCGAGAAGCTCGTCGCGCTGGAAAAGGACGTGGACGCGAAGGTTGCCGAGATGGCGGCCAAGCGCGGCGCCGACGCGGGACAGGTGTATTCCGCGCTCCAGAAAGCCGGACGGCTTCGCGAAATTGAACGCGGCATCACCGACGACCGCGTGTTCGAGTTCCTTCTTGCCCAGAATACCGTCGAGCAGGCGTAGTCGAACCCCGAACTTCGAAGAGAAGCAGAGACCATGACGATCATCCCGAACCCGTACGTCATCGAGCGCTCAAGCCGTGGCGAGCGCAGCTACGACGTCTATTCGCGGCTCCTGATGGACCGCATCATTTTCCTCGGCACGTCGATCAACGACGACGTGGCGAACATGATCATCGCGCAGATGCTTTTCCTCGACGCGGACAACCCGGGGCGGGACATCTACCTGTACTTGAACTCGCCGGGCGGGAATGTCTCCAGCGGGATGGCGATTTACGACACGATGCAGTTCCTCCGCTCGCCGGTGAACACGATCTGCATGGGGATGGCTGCGTCGATGGGATCGTTCCTGCTCGCGGCGGGGCGTGCGGGCCGGCGGTCGGCGCTGCCGCACTCACGCATCATGATCCACCAGCCGTCGGGCGGCGCGCAGGGCACCGCGGCCGACATCGAGATCCAGGCGAAGGAGATCCTCTACCTGCGCGCGCAGATGAATGGCTTGTACGCCAAGCACACAGGCCGCCCGCTGGAGCAGATCGAGCGCGACATGGAGCGTGACTTTTTCATGTCCGCGGAAGAGGCGGTGAAGTACGGAATCATCGACAGCGTGATCACGCAGCCGATCGCCGAAACCCCGAAGGCCGCGCTGGCGTCGAGCAAGTAGGGACGTAACCGGTTGTAGGGCATCAGCTTGCGGCGGGCTTCACAACGGCCCGCCGCAAGCTGATAATTTCCGTCGCAGTATTTCAGATAGGGGGTGACCGAATTGCACCACCTCATAGTATTAATTGTTACCAAGCCGATAATCAGGCGTCGACCACGGATCGCCGCACTCGCGTCTCCGCTCGTCCGTTAATGACCCGTTCCTGAGGTTCGTCCGCGATCCATGACCTCCATGTCTCACGATCGGCACCTGCGCTGCTCGTTTTGCGGAAAGTCCAAGGATTCCGTCCGAAAGTTCATTTCGGGCCCCTCGGTCTACATCTGCAACGAGTGCATCGCCCTGTGCAACGAGATCCTGGCGGAGGATGAAGAGCGCGAGGTGGCCGAGGCGGTCACGCAGGTTCCGGCACCGCAGGAGATCAAGGACGTCCTCGACCAGTACGTGATCGGCCAGGAGAACGCCAAGAAAGCGCTCGCCGTGGCGGTCTACAATAACTACAAGCGCATCAACTCGAGCGCGTCGCGCCGCGAGAACGACGTCGAGCTCGACAAGTCGAATATCCTGCTGCTCGGCCCAACGGGCGTCGGCAAGACGCTGCTCGCGCAGACCCTCGCGCGGATGCTCGACGTGCCGTTCACGATCGCCGACGCGACGACGCTCACAGAAGCCGGGTATGTCGGCGAGGACGT
Source organism: Gemmatimonadaceae bacterium (assembly GCA_050733535.1). Classification (GTDB taxonomy): domain Bacteria; phylum Gemmatimonadota; class Gemmatimonadetes; order Gemmatimonadales; family Gemmatimonadaceae; genus Fen-1231. Next base: position 5,342 of record JBOHTH010000374.1, read on the forward strand.
CGAGAACATCCTCGTGCGGCTGCTCCAAGCCGGTGATTTCAACGTCGCCGAGTGCGAGCGGGGCATCGTCTACATCGACGAAATCGATAAGATCGCGAGGAAGAGCGAGAATCCAAGTATCACGCGCGATGTGAGCGGTGAGGGCGTCCAGCAGGCGCTGCTGAAGATCCTCGAGGGGACGGTGGCGAGCGTTCCGCCGCAGGGCGGCCGCAAGCATCCGCAGCAGGAATACATCCAGATCAACACCAAGGACATCCTGTTCATCTGCGGCGGCGCGTTTGACGGCCTCGAGAAAATTATTGAGGCCCGCCTTGGGCGCAGGCAGATCGGGTTCAATCCCGCCGACGAGATCAAGCCGGACGGCACCAAGGCCGCGACGAACGTCTTTGGCGACGTCGAGCCGGACGACCTGCTCCGCTACGGGCTGATCCCGGAGCTCGTGGGCCGGCTCCCGGTGACCGTTCCGCTCGAGTCGCTCGACGGGGACGCGCTGGTGCGAATCCTCAAGGAACCGAAGAACGCGCTCACCAAGCAGTACGCCAAGCTGTTCGAGCTCGAGGATGTGCGGATCACGTTCGAGGAATCGGCCCTCAAGGCGATCTCCAAGAAGGCGATCGAGCGCGGGACAGGCGCGCGCGGACTGCGCGCGATCCTCGAGGAGATGCTGCTCGACACGATGTTCGACCTGCCGACGCGCGAGGACGGGGAGGAGGTCAAGGTGACAGAAGCCTCCGTGCTCAACGGCACGGCGCC
>JBOHTH010000375.1:0-3137 GCA_050733535.1 Gemmatimonadaceae bacterium
AGCTTGGCGCGCTGCTCCTTCACCGCCTCCTCGACGTTGCCGAGCACGTCCTTTTTAGGATCCAGGACCGGTTCCTGGGGAAGGAAGCCGATGCGCGTGCCTTTGTGCGCCCAGGCTTCGCCCTGAAATTCGTTGTCGACGCCGGCCATGATGCGGAGCAGCGACGATTTTCCCGCACCGTTGGGACCGAGCACGCCGATCTTTGCGCCGGGATAAAACGAGAGCCAGATATCGTCGAGAATGATGCGCGAAGGCGGAATCACCTTGCGCAACGCCTTCATTACATAGATGAATTGCGGAGCCACGATCGAATGCCCTGATGGGGTGGGGTTTTCTTGAACGGGGAAAGCTAACACCCATGGCACAGAGTTCACTCCAGCGGGTCGTGGCGGCGCTGAAGAAGCGATACGGCAAGCCCAAACCGCCGCCCGCGGGGCGCGATCCGCTCGCCCTGATACTGTGGGAGATGGTCGGATATCTGACCGACGACGAAACCCGCGCGCACGCATTTGACCTGCTTCGCGATCGCGTTGGCCTCGCGCCGTCCGCCGTGCGCAGCGCGCGACTTTCGGTGCTCTCCGCGATCTGCCGCGCAGGCGGACCGGTGCAGCCCGACCATCGGGCGCGCCGCATGCAGGAAGTGGCGGCAATTGCCCAGGATGAGTTCGACGGAAACGTCGCGCAGGTGCTCACGTGGGACTACTCGAAGGCGGTAAAGGCCCTCCAGCGATTTCCATCGGTCGCGGAGGCAGGCGCCGACCGAATCCTCATGCTTTGCGGCTCGCACGCCGTACTAGGCATGGAGTCCAACGCCCTCCGCGTGCTGTGCCGGCTCGGCTACGCCGAAGAAGACGTGAAGCACTACACGAAGATGTACAAAGCCGCACGGGACGCGGCGATGGCCGAGCTGCCCAAAAAGGCGTCCGTGCTCGCCGAGGCGTCGCTGTTGCTGCGCGAACACGGCAAGGAGACGTGCAAGACGAGCGCGCCGCGCTGCGGCGAGTGCCCAGTCACCGGCGCGTGCGCGTGGTACCGCGCGCGCGCGCCAAAGGCGACGCGTCAACTATAATAGTTCTGTGGATTTCTCTCATATCGCCGAGCGATTCTCCGGCAGCCCGGGCACGGCGCTGCCGCTGCTGTTCATCGCGGGCGTGCTCACGAGCTTCACGCCGTGCATCTACCCGATGATCCCGATCACCGCCGCGATCGTTGGCGGAAGCAACGTCGGCGGCACCCCGACGAAGGCACGCGCGCTTGTGCTGACGCTCACGTACGTGCTCGGCCTCGCGCTGGTGTACTCGACGCTCGGGCTCTTTGCGGGGCTGACCGGGACAATTTTTGGAACGGTGAGCAGCAATCCCTGGCTCTACTTCGCCATGGCGAACCTGCTGATCCTCGCAGGGCTCGGGATGCTCGACGTGATTCCGATCGAGCTGCCGTCGTGGATCCTGCAGCGCGCGGCGACGGCCGGCGGCGGCGGCCGCCTCGCGGGCGTGTTCGTGATGGGGATGATGAGCGGGCTCGTCGCCGCGCCCTGCTCCGCGCCCGTCATGGCGGCGGTGCTCACCTGGGTCACGCGGACGAAATCGGCCGCCCTGGGATTCGCGTATCTCTTTTCGTTTTCTCTCGGGATGTCGGCGCTGCTCGTCGTCGTTGGCGTGTCGAGCGGTACGGTGGCGAAATTGCCCCGAGCTGGGGTATGGATGGTGTGGATCAAGCGGGTTTTCGCCGTCATCATGATCGGCGTGGCGGAGTACTATCTCCTGAAAGCGGGGCAGGCATGGCTTTGAGATCGAAGACCGAGGACCGAAGACCGACGCGCTTCCGGCTTCCGGCGCTGTTCCTTCTCGCCGCGATCGTGTTCGCGACGCCGGTGCTCAGCCAGGAGAGCGGGATCGAGGTTGGGAAAGCGGCGCCGGGGGCGATCCTCGAGACGCTCGACGGGAAGCCTGCCGACCTCGCGCAGTACATCGGCAAGGGACCTGTCGTCATGGAGTTCTGGGCCACCTGGTGCCCGAACTGCAAGGAGCTCGAGCCAGCGCTGCTGGCGGCGCAGAAGAAGTATGCGGGGAAAGTGCAGTTCGTCGGCATTGCCGTGAGTGTCAACGAATCGCCGGCGCTGGTTCGTGCGTACGTGCAGAAACACGGCCTGGCCGGCGTGCAGTTTTACGATCGCAAAGGAACGGCGATCGACGCGTACGACGCACCGGCGACGAGCTATGTCGTGGTCATCGGGAAAACGGGCAAGGTTGTTTACACCGGACTCGGCGGCACACAGAACCTCGACGCGGCGATCCAGAAGGCGTTCTGAGCGTGGCGCCGGCCTGAGCGCCCGACAACCGTCGCGGCGTTACCCGAGCAGCGGCGCGTCGAACAGGAGTTTCGGCGGCTGCGGCTCACGCGTGTGGTATACGCGGAGCGTGTGCAGCGTCCACGGTTCACGTTCCCGCCGCGCAAGTAATGGCTTGAGTGTCTCCTGCGTGAGGGTGGGATAAAAGCTGAGCGTACAGTGCGGCGTGAACGGCCAGCGCGCGGGCGCGTACGGAATTCCCGAGTCCTTCAGCCGCTGGTGCAGCGCACGCAGTGGCCCGTGTGGATCGAGCGGCAGCACGACGATTTCGCGCTGGAGAAAGCGCATCGGCGCTCCGAACCTCAGTGTGAGCGGAGGCGTGGTCGCCGCCACGGGAACAATCGCGTCGCGCAACAGCTCGACGGACGTCTCCTCGGGAATCGGCCCAGCACCTGATGACCCGATCAGCGTGACGTGCGGCGGTGCTTCGGCGGCGAGCTTGGGGTCGAAGCGCTGCTGGATCGCGCGGACGCGCTCGCCGATCAGCCCATCAAGTTCGGCGATGACGAAAATGCCGCTCAAGGATGCCGCTCGTGCCAGCGCTCCGAGACGAGCCCACTGACCGTGCCGATGGCCGCGCCCATCAGGCAATCGCTCGCCCAATGATCGTGCCGGTACACGCGTGAGATTCCGGTGAGCGTCGCGAGCGTGTACAGCACGGGCGCCGCCCACTTCACGGACGGCGAATGCCGCGCCGCCAGTCGTGCGGTCATGGCGGTCGCAAATGCAAATGCGGCGCTCGTATGTTCCGAGGGAAACGACTGGAAGTCTTCGCTCGTGGAGATTC
>JBOHTH010000376.1:0-2148 GCA_050733535.1 Gemmatimonadaceae bacterium
GCCGAAGCGTTTCCATCCGCCGGTCGCGCCGATCTCTGCGCTGCCGGCGCTCGACGCCGTGATCATTTCGCACGACCACTACGATCATCTCGACCGGCCGACGATTCATGCGCTGGCAAAGAAGCGCGTTCCGTTCATCACGTCGCTCGGTGTCGGCGCACACCTCGAGCGCTGGAATATTCCCGCGGGACGAATCACCGAGCTCGACTGGTTGGAGACGACGACGGTGAAGGGCGTGACGGTCACGGCCGCGCCCGCTCAGCATTTCTCGGGGCGCGCGATCAAGGACCGCAACTCGACGCTCTGGTCGTCGTACCACCTGCGCGGACCCCGCCACTCTTTTTTCTTCGGCGCCGACACGGGGCTCACGCCGGACTATTCGGACATCGCGACACGACTGGGGCCGTTCGACATGGTCGCGCTCGAAATCGGCGCGTATCACCCGTCGTGGGGCGACATTCACATGGGCCCGGAGAATGCGCTGAAGGCGTATGCGATGCTGGGCAGCGGCGCGTTCCTGCCGATCCACTGGGGGACGTTCAACCTCGCGATGCACGCGTGGGACGAGCCGCCGGAGACGCTCACCCGGCTTGCACCGGCTGCCGGTGTGCCGCTGCTGATGCCGCGCCTGGGAGAGCCGGCAGAGCTTTCGCGTGACCCGATGGTGGACATGTGGTGGCGCGAAGTCTCGCCGCACGGTGCGGCGGTGCCGGAAATGCCTGTGATTGCAGGACAGGACGCGCCACTCGATTTTCTCCCCGACTAGAGAAGGCGGGACGCGGGAGGCGGGATTTCGACCCGAAGCGGGAGCCGGGGTTGGGAGACGGGAATTGGTTCCCGGCTCTCAACCCCGGTTCCCGCTTCGGGTCGAAGTCCCGCCTACCGCTTCTGTACTCCTCACTCGCGCCTGTTGAAAGACAGCCATACTTTGTATATGATAAAAGTATGATTGCGCATCAATCCGCTGACACTGTTGTATCGGACATCGCCGCCGCCATCGGCGCGCCAGCGCGTGCCCGCATGCTCTACTGCCTCGTCGACGGGCGCGCGCGCACGAGCACGGAACTCGCGCTCGTCGCCGGCATCACACCGTCCACCGCGAGCGTGCACCTCCAGCGCCTCAAGACGCAGCGGCTGGTGCGCGTGCTGGTCCAGGGAAAGCATCGGTACTACAGCCTCGACGGCGCCAATGTCGCTGCCGCGCTCGAGTCGCTGAACGTCCTTGCCGGCGGCACGCGCGACCGGTTCGTGCCGAACACGCCGCATCGGCTTCGCGCGGCGCGGAGCTGCTACGACCATATCGCCGGCGCGCTCGGCGTCTCGCTGTTCGACCGCTTCGTGGCCATGCGCTGGCTCGCGGTCGATCCGGCTGCGCACGACGACGCGTACGACGTCACTCCTGCCGGCGCGAAGACGCTTGCCACGCTCGGGATCGACGTCGACGCGCTGCGCGCCACGCGCCGGCGGTTCGCCTACGGTTGCGTGGACTGGAGCGAGCGCCGCCCGCACCTCGGCGGCGCGCTCGGCGCCGCGGTTCTCGAACTCGCACTCAGGAAACGATGGCTGCGGCGCGAGCCCGACGACCGCGCGCTCTCCGTCACGGCGCTCGGCGAGCGCGAACTGCGCGCGCGACTCGGACTTCGCGTGCCGTAACGGAGATTGCAGCGTTCATTGCACGACGACGGTGCCCGACATGCCCGCGTGAATCGTGCAATGGTACGCGTACGTTCCGGCAGTGGAAAATGTCCGCTGCACGCTCGTGTTCGAGGTGGTCGCGATGTCGGCCGGCACGCCGGTCGCGGGCGTGAACGTGACGTTGTGCGCGACACCCTGAAACGTGAACGTTACGGTGGTGCCTGAGGGCACGGTCAGCGTCGAAGGCGAAAAAGCGAGCGACGCCAGAGCATCTACCGTGTTCGGCGCCGGGTTGCCGCTCGGGCCGGTCGAATACGTACTGCCGCCGCAGGCCGCGGCGCCCGCCAGCACCGCGGCAGTCAGGATCGTGTGGTGAAGCTTCATGACAACCTCCTTTACGTGTGAACTATTTCCTCCAGTTCGTATCACGCGAGGGGCATGGTTGTTCCGTCGTTTGTGTGTCGCGATTATTTCGACCCGGCGCGGAGCGCGGAAGAGGAACCAGAATTCGAG
>JBOHTH010000377.1:0-4299 GCA_050733535.1 Gemmatimonadaceae bacterium
GCCTCGTTTGCCGCGTTGTCAAAGCTCATGGTCGCGACGCCGGCAAAGTCGGTCGTGCTCAGGCTGTTCTTGCCAGGTTTCGGCTTGCCGAACTGCGCGATGAACTTTCCGTCGTGCGTGAACTTCAGGATCTGGCGGTCGGTGGTGCCCGTGCTGCCAAGCCATACGTTGCCGTGTCCATCGATCGCGATTCCGTGCTCACCTGCGGCGCCAACTCCGTTGGGCCAGTCGTAGCCCGGCGCTGCCCCGCCCCATGAGTTGATGAGGTTGCCGGCCGGATCGAACTCGAGCACCGGGGGAGCCGCCACGCAGCAATCGGAGGTCGCCGGATTCTCGCCGGCGCCGACTTCCGTTTCCTTGTTGAGGCTGCGCGGCCGGTGGATGATGAACACGTTATCGTGCGCGTCCACGGCCACGCCGATCATCATCCCCACCACCCAGTGATGCGGGAGGGGCTTCGGCCAGAGTGGATCGACGACAAACCGCGGAGCGTTGACGGTGTCCACGGCGGGCTTCGCGTCGAGCGTGCGATAGCCGACGCTGGCCGCGGCGAGAACGCCGAGCGCGCCGCCGGCGAGGAGGATTTTGGTGCGGTTCATTTGCCGCTCCCGGGCCACACGGCGCCCTGATCGTGTTGCGTAACGGTGGCGAGCCCCTTGTAATCGAACTTCTGCACGCGTTTTCCCTCGTATGTCTCGGTGGTGTAGATGTTTCCCTTCGAGTCCGTCGCGACTCCCTGAAGCCCGGTGAACTCGGACGGCATTCGTCCACCGTCGCCGAACGTGGTCAGCTCCTCGAGCGTCGCCCGGTCGAGCACGCGCACGCGATCGCTCGATCCGTCGGCAACATAGATGTATTTCTGCTGCTGGTCGCGCGAGAACGCGATGTCCCACACCGAGCCTTCACCGAGCGTCTTCGGCGCGACGGTCTTCTCCTTCACAAACTTTCCGTCCTTCTGGAATACCTGGATCCGGTCGTTGCCGCGATCGCAGACATACAGCATGCCGTCTTTCGCGAGCGCGACGCAGGCGACGTCGCTGAAGTGCTGCGCCGGTGCGGCGTCGGCCGCGTACGCACTGCGGTCCGCGTCGTCCGGCGCCTTGCCGTATGCGCCCCACATGCGCTTGATCTTTCCGGTCGTCATGTCGAGCACGGCGACGCGGCGGTTGCGGTATCCGTCGGCGACGAACACTTCGTTGGCCTTTGAATCGAACGCGAAGCGCGCTGGCGCGCCGAACTCATCCATGTTCTTGCTGTCGCCGGGTGGCTGCTTGACGGGATTTGTCCACGCACCGCCACCGCGTCCGCCGCGGCCGCCGCGGCCGGCCGCCGGCGCGGGAGTACCGCCGAGGGTGCCTGGCGCGTATCCACCCGTTTCGGCGGCTTCGCTAGCCGTTGCTTTGCCGGGCTTGCCAGACTGCATCAGGAATTTTCCGTCGCCGGAGAACTTGAGGATCTGACCGTCGGCGACGCCGCTGCCGCCGATCCACACATTGCCGTTGTCGTCCACGGCGATGCCGGACGGTGACGCGGGCCAGTCGTACCCCGTGCCTGGGCCGCCCCAGTGCGCGATCAATGTGCCACCAGCGTCGAACTCCAATACGGGCGACGTCGGTTCGCAGCAGTTGCCGGTTGGCGGGTTCGTCGCGGCACCGATCTCGGTTCGCGCCGTGAACGACGCTGGATTGTTCACCACGAACACGTGATCGCGCGAGTCCACGGCGACGCCGTTGGCCGACCCGAGCAGCGTGTGCATGGGGAGTGGCCTGGGCCAGCGCGGATCGACCACGAACTTGGGCGCCTGCGCCGCGGCCCGCTTCGTGGCGGCATCGAGTGTGGCGCGCCCGACGCCGAGCGTCGCGCCGAGCGCGACGACCGTCCCGGCGAGGAGCAGGTTGCGTATTGGTTTCATCGGCGAACTCCGTGCAGTCATGTGTAAGGGAGGGTGATTGTAACGCGCGGTCAGTGGTGCGTCCATACGTCCGCGCCTCCCGCACAACTGTACTTCTCCCGCAGCCCGGGCGTTGAAAATCGCGGCGCTCGCGCCCCGCTTACGGCGTCAGCGGAACGATGACGACGTCCGCTGCGCCGTCCGCCACGGTGAGCAGCGCGACCGAGGGCTGCAGGTTGAACCGGCGCGGGCCCGCCGCTCCCGGATTCACGATCAGCCTCGCACCGGCGCGGGTAATCTTCTGCACGTGCGTATGCCCGTACACGACCACGTCGGCGTCGTACGCGGCCGCGAGATTGGCGGGCGTGACCTTCCCGACCTCGTGCCCGTGGCTCACGTGCACTCGCACCCCGCCCCACGTGTCGTCGATCGCGGGAGCGAGACGGGGATCCCACGGTGCGTCGTTGTTGCCGTACACCGCGCGCACCGGCGCAACCAGCGCGAGCTCATCGAGGATCTCGTCGCCACACACGTCGCCCGCGTGCAGGATCAGTTCGACACCGGCAAATGCTGCATGCACCTCCGGCCGGAGCAGGCCGTGCGTATCGCTGATGAGGCCGATCAGCACCGGGAATCCGCACCGCCTTCTCCCCATCGCGGCGCCAGCGTGTTTGCAACTCCCAGATGGTCGAGCACGCGCGCAACGACGAAATCCACGAGCTCGGCGATGCTCGCGGGACGGTGGTAGAATCCCGGCGAGGCCGGCAGCACGACCGCACCGGCGCGCGTCAGGCGAAGCATGTTCTCGAGATGGATCGCGCTCAGCGGCGCCTCACGCGGCACCAGGACGAGCGGGCGGCGCTCCTTCAGCGTCACGTCGGCCGCCCGCTCGACGAGCGACCGCGATGTGCCAGCCGCGATCGACGCCAGCGTCCCCATCGAGCACGGGCAGATCACCATCCCCCCCGTCTTCGCCGATCCGGATGCCGGCCCCGCGCCGCGGTCGGCGTCGTCGAACACCGTCACGTGCGCGTCCCACGGTCCTGCGCCGACGGCGGTGCGCAGCCCGTCGAGGTCGCCGACCTCGGTCTCCGTGCGCAACAGCCGCAGCCCGTGCGACGAGACGATGAGCGACACATCGCGTCCGGTCGCCGCGAGCTGCTGCAGGAGCCGCACGCCGTACGGTGCGCCCGACGCGCCAGTGAACGCCATTACAATCGGCGGGTCGCGCCGCGCGCGCGTCACGACCAGATCCGCTCCGCGAGCACGAACGCGAAGAACGCGCTCGACAAGGCCATGTTCACCGTGAAGAACGCCTTGTCCACCTTTGAGACATCGTCTGCATGCACGAGCGAATGCTCGAACACGAGCAGTACGGCCGCGACGCCGACGCCGATGTCGTACAGCGCTCCCTGCCCCGCGGCGAACCCAACCAGCGCGAGCAGCGCGACGGTCAGGAAATGCAGGACGCGCGCGATCGCGAGCGCGCGCGGCGCGCCGACCTTCGCCGGCAGCGAGTACAGTCCATTCGCGCGGTAGAACTCGACGTCCTGCAGCGCGTAGAGAATATCGAAGCCACCCGTCCAGCACATCACCGCAGCCGCCAGCGCGACCAGCATCCACCACGGATCGCTCCACAATCCGGTGATCGCGAGATACCCGCCGACCGGCGCGATCCCGAGTCCGAGGCCGAGCACCAGGTGCGACCACTGCGTGAACCGCTTGGTGAAGCTGTAGCAGAGCACCCACGCGAGCGCGAACGGCGACAGCATGTAGCAGAGAAGATTCAGCTGCCACGTGGCGAACTCGAACAGGAGGATCGCCGCGATGACGAGGAACTTCGCCTCCTTCACGTTCATCGTGCCGCTCGGGATCTCACGCATCGCCGTCCGCGGATTCCTGGCGTCGTACACGCGATCCACGATCCGGTTGAACCCCATCGCCGCGAAGCGCGCCGCGGTGAACGCGAGCACCACCCACGCGATCGCCACGAACGATACCGGGGCGCGATACGACGCGAGCGTCACGCCCACGAGCGCGAACGGCAGCGCAAACACGGTGTGCGGCAGCTTCACGAAGTTCGCGTACCGTACCAGCCGCGACCCACCCGCGATCGTCTGCCCCTCAGCCATTGACCAACCCCAGCCGACTCCACATCCCATCAACCCGCGCCTTCGTCTCCGCATCCATCTCAATCAGCGGCGGCCAGTTCCTGGAGAACCCTTCCTCCGGCAGCTTCCTCGTCGCATCGAGTCCCATCTTCGACCCGTACGTGAACGCCCGGCTCGAGTGATCCAGCACGTCCACCGGCCCCATCGTGAACCGCGCGTCCCGCTCCGGATCGATGTTGTTCAGCGCAACCCACCACGCCTCCTGTGGATTGCGTACGTCCACCCACGCATCGACGA
>JBOHTH010000378.1:0-4030 GCA_050733535.1 Gemmatimonadaceae bacterium
CTGACGCGGGCGGGATTCGGGTTCGTCGATCCCTGGCTCGCGCTCGTGGTCGCCGGGGTGATCGCATTCAGCGGATATCAGATCCTGAAGGTGACGGTGCCGATCCTCGTGGACCAGCGCGCGGTTGATGCCGCGGAGATCCGACGCATCGTGGCGGCGATCCCCGGGATTCGCGGCGTGCCGAACGTGCGGTCGCGGACCTCGGCGTCGGGCACGCTATTCGCGGAAGTCACCATCACCTGCGACGGTGCGCTCACCGTCGCCCGGGCGCACGAACTTGCCGACGCGGCCGAGCGGTCTATCCGCGACACTCTCGGCGCGGCGGACGTGACCGTGCACGTCGAGCCGGTGTGACATAGCTTGGAGCGTGACCCGCACGCCTGACCCTTCACCGGCCGACTCGGCGCGATGACTCTTCGCGGTCCAAAGTCGCTCAAGCACGAATACGCGCTCTACTCCGAGCGTGAAATCGAGGCGTACAAGGAATCGGTCTCCCGGCACCACCTGCTCGGAATCGCGGACTCCGCGCAGCGAAATCTCGAGGGCGAGCTGCAGCTCGGGATGCGCGACATGCTGCTCGCGGCCGAGGTGGACCGGATCATCGCGGCGCGCCTGAAGATTCCCACGTTCGATACCTGGCGCCGGCGCCGCATGAAGAATGCGTCGGAACCAAGACGTCCGGAGTTCTGGGGGCTCCGCTCCGATACTCCGCTCGTGCAGGCGATCAACTCGGCGTCGCTGCATTCACGCGTCGTCGTCTCCGGCGCGCGCGTGCAGGGTTCGGCACTCTACCTCGCAGCGAACGGCTGCCAGGTGACGGCGATTGAGCCGGAGCACGATGTGGTGGAGCGCGTACTCAGCGCGGCGGAAGACGCGGGCCTCGAGTCACGCGTGCGCGGCCTCGCGACGGAGCTTCGCGAGTGGCGTCCCGACGGTCCGCTTGCCGCAGTCATCTGCACACCGGCAGCGTTCGCGGGCCTTTCGGCGTTCGAACGCGAGCGCGTGATCGCCGTGCTGCAAACTGCAACCGCGGATGGCGGCGTCCATCTCGTCGAGACGATTGTCGCAGGTCAGGAGGCGATCACGGAAGAGGAGCTGCGTGCCCAGTACTCAGGCTGGGAGGTCTCATTCGTGTCTGAGCCCGGTGCAGCGCGCACGTTCGTCGCGAAGAAGGCCATCATGTAGCGAAGCGTCACGGATTGACACGATCGCGTCGTTCCGGAGGTGTCCAAAGGAAACAGCCGGCCAGAGCATGGCCGGCTTCGTTGTCTCCAACACGTTGTCACTCCAGCTGTTACGCCGAGTGTGTAACTGGCATCCGACGTGCTAGTCCTTCTATCGACGAACAGCGCACTGACTATCTAATAGAAGCGGCTCAGGCACGCCGCATTGCGTCGCGGGGGGCATCATGGCAAAGGTTCGCACTGCTGAAATCGAGGAAGAGCCGGTCGGGATCGTGATCTCGAGCGGAAGCCGCGCGGAAAAGATGCCGCGGCTCATCGCTTATGTGTGGGGTCCGGCCCCCGAGGTCGAGGCCAACGGAGAAATGGTCGCTGCCTAAGCAGGACCGAAGACCGAAGACCGAAGACCGAGGACCGAAGACCGAGACTGCATTGATGTTGTGAGTCTCTCTTCGGTCTTCGGTCTCTTCGGTCTTCGGTCTTTTCGGTCTTTTCGGTCTTCGGTCTTTTCGGTCTTCGGTCGCGGTTAAAAGCAAAGGGGGAAACCGGCTCGCGCCGATTTCCCCCTTTGCGTCAAAAGGCCTACTTCTTCTTCGCGGCCTTCTTCTTTCCAGCCTTTTTCTTCGCCTTTTTCTTGGCAGCCATGATGCAATCTCCTGTGAAGGAGTGGATTGCCCTGGCGATCCCCCGGTGGATCGCTGGGTCTCAGAACCGCTTTCTCGCGGCCCTGACTACACGGCCTCTGAGAGGCTCGTGAAGTTGAAGTCCCGCACCTTGATCGACGGCATCACTATCGCGCCGCCTTGTTCGGTGCCGGCGAGGCGCTCGGCCTTTCCGAGTGCCTCCAAATTATTAAGCATGAACAGCGGTGACTCGTTGAATCTGAAGTTCTGCGCAGCGTGCGAAATCTTTCCGTTTTCAATTAAGAACGTTCCATCGCGCGTCAAGCCTGTGTACAGAATTGTGCGTGGATCGACTTCGCGCAAGTACCAAAGGCGCGTGACGAGAATCCCGCGCTCTGTGCCGGCAATCATTTCATCCATGCTCGCGGTGCCTCCCGACATCTTCAGCGACGTCGGCGCACCCGTCGGTTGCTTCCCCTGTTTCTTCGCCCAGAAGCGCGAATAGTAGAGTTGCTTCAGCACTCCACCGTCGATCCACACCTGGCGAGAGATCGGAAATCCCTCGCCGTCGAACGGCTGCGCCAGCAGCTGCGGATCGGCTGGATCCGAATACAATGTGACCCGGCTATCGACGATCTTCTCCCCAATCTTGTTACCGCCGCCCTGCTTCACGAACGGCGAACGGCCTTCGTCAGAGGAGCGCGCGTCGGTGTAATTCCCGACGAGCTGCACGAGATCGCCCACTCCCTGCGCCTCGAGAATCACCGTGTAGCGGCCGGGTTCGACCTTCTGCGGATTGCGCGACGCGCGAGCCTTGCCGATCGCACGCTTGGCGATCGCGTCGAAGTCCAGCTGCTTCCAGTCCGGATGGTCCGCCGCGGCCCAACCCGACCCTGTGCCGTCCTTCGTGCGGACGGTGAGCGTATAGTTCGCGCTCGTGCTGCGGAAATACGCGAACATTCCCTTCTGGTTGGCGACCGACGACATCCCGGCCCCGGAGATCAGGAATCCCGCGGCGGTTACATCGCCCGCAGCGCGCGCGGGTTCGAGCGCCGAGAGCGCGGCCTTCGCGCGATCCATCGCGCTCAGCTCTGCGGTCGCATCGAACCATCCGTTGACCTCGACGTATTTTTGCGCATCGAGTTCCGGCATCGCCTCCGGATCGTCCGGTGCGAGCTTGGCCAGCCGCTCGGCCTGCTCCACCGTGCGCTTCAGCGCTTCATCCGAGAGATCGTTCGTCGTGACGACCGCATGCTTCGGACCGAACGAGGACACCACGGCGACGTTGGCGTCCACGATCGAACCCGAGGTGGACATCTGATTGTCGGCGAAGCGAACGTTCCTGTTGAGGCCCGCATTGATCGAGACATCGATCGCGTCGGCCTTGGACATCTTGACGATCTTTTCCGACAGGGCCTGCGCCGCATCGCGCGAGAGTCCGGAGTCGCCCGGCGCAGTCAGCGCATCGAGTAAGCGTTTCGGAGAGGACATTACGCTTTCCTCCCGGTGTTGATGATGTTGACCTGCTTGAACTTTGCGGGCGGGCAGCCGTGGCTCACGGCGTTCACCTGCTCCGGCTGTCCCTTTCCGTCGAAGAACGATCCGCCGAGCTTGTAGCTTGCCTTGCCGCCGATCATTTCCATCGAGTTCCAGAAATCCGGCGTGCGGATCTGGTACGCGACGTCCTTCAGCATCCCGGTGATCTTGCCTCCTTTCACCTCATATGCGACCTGCCCGCCGAACTGGGCGTTGTAGCGCTGCTGGTCGATCGAGAACGACCCGTCGCCGATGATCGCGATTCCCTTGTCGGTCGCAGCGATGAGGTCTTCCCAGCTCTTCTCTTCCTTTCCCGGCAGGAGCGAGACGTTCGGCATGCGCTGGAACGACACGCTCGACCAGGAATCGGCATACGCGCAGCCGTGCGAGCGCGCCGGCTTCCCGTTCTTGTCGTACCACCATTTGAGCCATGACGCCTGCTCGCGGGTGGTCTCGTAGTCGTTCACGACGCCATCCTTGATGATCAGGAAGTCGTCGGGCTGCACGCCGTCGTCATCGTAGCCGATCGTGGAGAGCGCGCCTTCCTGCGTGCGGTCACCCTGAATGTTCATGAACGTGGGACCGTAACGGAATTTGCCGAGCTTGTCTTCGGGCGGCGCCACAAAGCTCGTGCCGGCGAAGTTCGCCTCGTAGCCGAGCGCACGGTCCAGCTCGAGCGGATGGCCGATC
>JBOHTH010000379.1:0-9125 GCA_050733535.1 Gemmatimonadaceae bacterium
CCGGCCGATGTCGCGCTCGACCTGCCCGCGTTCCTGCCCGACGATTACATCCCGAGCCAGGACGCGAAGCTCGACGTCTACCGCCGCCTGACGACGATTGCCGAGCCCGCGCTGATCGAAGACGTGCGGCTGGAAATCCGCGACCGGTTTGGCCCGTTGCCGCCCGCGGCCGAGGCGTTCTTTCATGTGGCCCAGCTTCGCCTGCTCGGCGCCGCCTTGGGCGTAGAGGGAATCATGGTGCGCGGTGACGAAGCCCGTGTTAGCTTTCGGGACGATGCCCTGCCGCGCATGAAACCGCTGGCGGCCTCTTTCAAAGAAGTGCAATTCCAAGTCGACGTACGGCGCGTGCAGCCGCTTTCGCTGAAACTCACGCGACTCGGCGGATCGCCCATGTTGGAGGGCTTGGTCCGCGCCCTGCGAACAATCGTTTCCACCTGACGGTATCATCACCGTCCGCCATCTACCATCTGCCCCTCGGTCAATGTCTCGCATTCGTTTCCGCGCAGCCGCGCTCATCGCCACGCTTTCCCTCGCTGCTTGCTCGGGGCTGAAGGACGCGCTGACCGCGCACGTCGACACCGTCGCGCGCGCCGGCGAGCAGGAGCTGACGGTCCAGCGGCTTTCCCAGATGATGGCGGACTCCAAGGCGCCGGCCCGCAAGGACGTGGCGATGGCGATCGCCAACATCTGGGTCAACTACCAGCTGCTCGGCGAGGCCGCGGCGCATGGCGATTCGATGTCCAGCCAGGCCGACATCGACGAAGGGATGTGGGCGCAGGTGGCCCAGATCAAGCTCAGGAAGCTGTTCGCGGCCATGCAGAAGGCGTCGCCGGCGCTCGATCCCGCGAGCTACGAAAAGCATTACAACGACGGCGACATGCTCGCCGCGCGGCATATCCTGATCGCGGCGAAAAAGGGGACCGCCAAGCCGGCAGAGATGGAAGCGGCGCGCAAGAAGGCTGAGATGGTCGCCAAGCAGGCAACCCCGGCGAACTTCTCCGCGCTGGCCAAGAAGTACAGTGCCGATCCCGGCACAAAGGACAGCGGTGGCGATCTCGGCGTGTTCGAGAAGGGCCGCATGGTGCCGGAGTTCCAGACAGGCCTCCTCGCGCTGAAGCCGGGCCAGATTTCGGGACCCGTCCAGTCCGACTACGGGTATCACATCATCATGCGTGAGACCTGGGCCGAGGCCAAGGACAAGTTCTCCAAGGCATACGCGGGCCTCGCGCAGCAGTCGGCAGAGAGCACATACAGCGCGAACCTTGAAAGCGGAGCCAAGATCACCCTGAAGCCCGATGCCGCCAAGACCGTGCGCGCAATCGCGACCGATCTCGACGCTTACCGCAATGACCGCACCGCAGTGGCCACCGCTACGGGCGTCGACATGACGGCCGACAAGGTCGCCAAGTGGATGGCCGCGTACCCGCCCCAAACGCAGATTCGCGAGAAGCTCCAGCAGCTCCCAGACTCGGTCATGTTGCTGTTCGTCAGGCAGCTCATCACGAACGAACTGATGCTGAAGGCCGCTGACAGCGCCAAGATCGGGCTCGACTCGACCGACAAGTCGAACCTGCACCAGGTGTTTGTGGGTGCGGTCTGGAACGCGTACAACGGACTCGGCATTACCCCGGCATCGCTCGCCGACAGCGGCAAGACCGTTTCGGCGCGCGAGAAGATCGCGGGCGCGCGCATCGAGAAGTTCATGGACGCGCTGCTGGCCAACAAGGCGCAGTTCATCGACGTGGCCGAGCCGGTGTCGCTGGCGTTGCACAGAAAGTTCGAGTCGCGCGTAATGCCGGCCGGGATCGACCGCGCGGTAGCCGCGGCACAGAAAGCCACCGCAAAGGCCGACTCGACCGCGGCGAAGAACATGCCGCAGTCGGCTGTGCCCGCGCCGGGCGCTGCCGCATCTCCAACGACACCCCCGGCAACGCCCCCAGCCACGCCTCCGGCGACCAAGAAACCGTAAGGAGCTTGATGAGACGAGTCAGGGCAGTCGTTGGCACCGTTCTCGGCATTTGCGCCGCTTCGCTTGCGGCGCAGCAGCCGGGGTCGGTCACGGCGCCCGCCGCGTCGAAGCCGTTTGTCGCGGCCCCGCTCAAGCCGATCGGGATCATGATCGACAGGATCGTCGGCGTCGTCGGCCAGACGCCGATCCTCCTGAGCGATGTCGTTGACGCAGCGTACTACCTGAAGGGCGCGGGTGAGGCGGTTCCGGACCCGACAGACAGCGTCGCGTTCCAGGCCTACCTCCGCGACCGGCTCGACGATCTCATCAATCAGGACGTGCTCATCGCCGTCGCCAAGCAGTACAAGGCGGAAGTCGACGACAAGGACATCACGCCGGACGTCGACAAGCGGCTCAAGGAGCTCCACGCAAAGTTCAAGTCCGACGCGGATTTCCGCGCCCAGCTGAAAGCGGAAAGCTTTGGCAGCGAGACGGAGCTTCGGAACTCGCTGCTCGACACGCGCCGGAACCAGCTGCTCCAGCAGATGGCGATGGATTCGCTGCGCGCGCATGGCCGGCTCTCCGCGCCGGTTAACGTCACCGAAGCGCAGATCACGGCTGCCTTCGAAAAGGAAAAAGCGAAGATCGGCAAGCGCCCCGCGACGATTTCGTTCAAGCAGATCGTCGTCGCGCCCAAGGCCAACCCGGTCGCGCGCGCGGTCGCGAAGGCGAAAGCTGAATCGCTGCTCGTCGTGCTCCAGCACGGCGGTGACTTCGAGACGATCGCCAAGACGCAGTCGATGGATCCCACGACCAAGGATCAAGGTGGTGCGCTGCCGTTCGCGCGGCGCACGCAGATGCTTGAGCCGTTCGACCGCGCGATCTTCGCCGGGTATCCGCCGACCACGATCGTGCCGTACGTGGTCGAGACCATCTACGGATTCCACATCATCCGGATCGATCGCGTGCAGCCGGCGCAGGTCAAGTCGAGCCACATCCTGATCATTCCGCACCTCGATTCGTCGGACGTCGCGCGCGCGGCACTGGTGGCCGACACCGTGATCCAGAAGTGGCGCACGGGCACGCCGTACGACACGCTCGTGAAGTACTACCACGACCCGTCCGAGGAGAAGAGCGAGCCCGATGGCTTTCTCATCGACTCGCTCCCGGAGGAATATCGGGTCGGGCTCGCGGATGTGAAGAAGGGCCAGCTCTCGCGGCCCTTCCAGATTCCGAACCTGCGGACGGGGATGCCGAAGTTCGTCGTCGCCCTCGTGACCGACCGCACAGAGGCCGGCGAGTACACGGTGGCCGACGTCCGCGACAGGATCAAGCAACAGATTATCGAGGAAGCCCAGTTCCACCGCATGATCGAAGAGTTGCGAAAGGAGCAGTTTGTAAAGATCATGATGTGATGCGCACCCGGCCGCGGCTCGCCATCACGCTGGGCGACCCCCGCGGAATCGGTGCCGAGATCGTACGCAAGGCGCTCGGCGATCCGCGCGTGGTGGCCGCGTGCGAAGTGGTGATCGTCGGTCCGTCGGGGCTCGACATGCGGCCCGACATTCCCTTGGGATCGTGGAGCGCAGGCGGCAGTGTCGCCGAGGCCGGTCGCTTTGCGGGCGCCGCTATCGAGCGCGCCGTCGCGATGGCCCTCGCGGGCGAGGTGGACGGCATTGTCACCGCGCCGATCGACAAGGCGGCACTCCTCGCCGGCGGCTACGACTTTCCGGGCCACACCGAGATGCTCGCCGCGCTGACCAACTCGCCGACGGCGATGATGCTGGCTTCAGATCGCTTGCGAGTGGTGCTCGCGACCACGCACATCGCGTTGCGTGACGTTCCGGCGGCGGTGACACCCGACGCGCTCGGCTGGGCGGCACGCCTGACGCGTGCAGGCCTGCGCCGCTGGTATGGCATCAAGGAGCCGCGCCTCGCGCTGTGCGCGATGAACCCGCACGCCGGCGATGGCGGCCGCTTTGGCGACGAAGATGAGCGGATCCTGCGTCCCGTGGCGCGGGACGAAGGCATGGCCGGCCCGTTCCCCGCGGACACGGTGTTCGTGCGCGCGATGCGAGGCGAGTTCGACGCAGTCATCGCCCCGTACCACGACGTGGGCATGACGGCGATCAAAGTCGCAAGCTTTGGGCACGCGGTGAACGTGACGCTCGGGCTGCCGTTTCCGCGGACGTCACCGGATCATGGGACGGCGATCGATATTGCCGGGCAGGGGAGAGCGGATGCAGGATCGATGATCGAGGCAATCCTTCAGTGTGCGAAATTCGCTGGGATCGAAACAGCGAGTTGACACGTTCTTCGTCCCTTGGTTAACCGACGTTAACCTCTGTTAACCAAGGGACAAGAAACGTGTCAACTCGCCGTTGCTTTCTCTAAAGCGAGCATCGCAATCCGGCGCCCTTCCATCTCGCGCACGACGAACATCGCTCCTCCTCCTGCGGCCCGATCTCCCACTGCCGGCAGCCGCCCCAGCACCCCGAACACATAGCCGCCGAGTGTCGTGTAATCCTCCTCCGGCACCGACAGCCCATACCGCTCGTTCACCTCGCGCACTGGCGTCGCTCCCGGCACCAGCGTCTCGCCGCCCGGCGTCGGACGGGCCTGCACCTGGAGCGCGTCATCGTACTCGTCGAGGATTTCTCCGACGATCTCTTCGAGCAGGTCTTCCATCGTCACGAGCCCCGCTGTCCCGCCGTATTCGTCGAGCACGATCGCCATGTGCTCTTTTCGCTTCTTGAAGTCGGCCAGCACTTCTTCCACTTCGCGCGACCCCGGCACCACGTGCACCTCGCGCATGATGTCGCGCACGGTGAACTCGTCGAGCTTCTCGCGCAGCACGCCGAGCAGGTCCTTCACGTGCAGCATGCCGACGATGTTGTCGATCGAGTCGTCGAACACGGGGTAGCGCGAGAACCCGGCCTCCTCGACGACTTCGAGCGCGTCGTCGAGTGAGGCGTCGCCGGTCATCGCGACGATCGCGGTCCGCGGGGTCATCACGTCGCGCGCCTTCTTCTCCGAAAACTCGAACACCTTGCCGAGCATTTCCGCATCGGTCGGCTCGAGCGCGCCCTGTTCTTCGCTCTGCTCGACCAGCATGCGCAGCTCGTCCGGCGAATGCACGGGCTCGCGCTGGACCTTCGTGCTCTGGCCGAACATGCGCAGCACGCCGCCAGCCGAATAGGTCAGGAACGCCGTGAATGGCGAGACCACCCATGCGAACGCGAGGAACGGCGGCGCGAGCCATTTCGCGATCTGTTCCGGGCGGTTCAGCGCCAGCCCCCGCGGAGCGAGCTCCCCGAACACCACCTGAAGGTACGTGGCCAGCAACAGCGCGACTATGGCGCCGATGCTCACGCGCAGCGATTGTTCAACAGGGAAGGGAAGCGACCCGAAAAATGCCGAGAAAGTCTGGCCGAGGGCGCTTTCGGCGGTCCACCCAAGCCCGAGCGAGGTGAGGGTGATGCCAAGCTGGCTCGCGGAGAGCGCGCGGGCGAGATTTCCGGAGGCGGCGTAGGCGAATCGGGCGAGCGGGTCGCCCGCGCGGACCATCGCCTGCAGGCGCGTGCGGCTGGAGCGCACGAGGGCGAATTCGACCGCGACGAAATAGCCGTTGAGGACCAGCAATACGACGATGACCGCGATGCGTTCCAGCACGGAGCCAAGTTACGCAGACTGTTCGGCGCCTCGCCAGCGCGGCTTGGCGGGCGCCGGTCATTCCCATGATCACGGGGACGGCCATGCGCACGGCGCCTCGCGCGGGCTGAAGGGCGCGCTCGTCCTTACGGCGTTGTTCCTCGTCACCGAGGTCGTCGGCGGGCTGGTCTCAAACTCGCTCACCCTGCTTGCGGACGCCGGTCACCTGTTCACGGACGTCGGCGCGCTGAGCTTCTCGCTGTTCGTCGTCTGGCTGGCGCGCCAGCCCGCGACGTCGCGGAACACCTACGGGTACCTGCGCTGGGAGATCCTCGCGGCGCTCCTCAACGGTGCGGTGCTTCTTGCGGTCTCCGCGGGGATCGTCTGGGAGGCCGTGCAGCGCCTCCGCTCGCCCCAGCCGGTCGAGACGGCGCTGATGTTCGCGATCGGCGTCGCCGGACTCGTGGTGAACGCGATCGCTGCGCGCCTGCTGCACTCCGGCTCCGGCCACTCGCTCAACGTGCGCGCGGCGTACCTACACGTACTCAGCGACCTGCTCGGCTCCGCGGCCGCCGTGATCGCCGCGTTGTTCATTCGTTACAAAGGCTGGACGGTCGCCGACCCGATTGCGTCGATCGTCATGACGCTGCTCATCGTGCGGAGCAGCTGGAGTCTGGTGCGCGAGAGCGTGGACGTGCTGCTCGAGGCAACGCCGTCGCACATCGACCTGCGGCGGGTGCACGACTCGCTCCATGCAGTGCACGGCGTGGAGTCGGTGCACGACCTGCACGTCTGGACGCTCACGTCGGGCGTGGTGGCGATGAGCGCCCACGCGATCGTTCCCGACGCGGCAGGGCACCAGGCCGCGCTCGAGGAGATGACGCACGTCGTCGCCGCGCACGGCATCCAGCACGTCACGATCCAGCTCGAAGGAAAGACGCTCGAGGAATGCGCCCCGGAGCACGCCCACTCCCACTAACATTCCCGTTCCTCCTCCGCACTCCGCGCCGGGTCGAAAAGTTGTTCGACCTCGAACCTTCCTTCTCCGCCCCCCCGCATCGCACCGACCATGCCCCAGCTGGACCGCCTGCTCAACGTGATGATCACCAGTCGCGCCGACGAACTCCTCCTCCGTGAGGACGAAGGCACGATCCTCAAGATCGACGAGGCCGAGAAGCCGCTGACCAAGGCGCTCACGGGCACGCAGATCGTCGCGCTACTCCGCGAAGTCGCCCCGACGGCGGCCGCGCACCAGATCGACGCCAAGGCGCCGTCGAAGTTCCGCTACGACTGCACCGAGGGCGTGTTCTCGGTGCGCGCGATGCTGCAGGACGGCAAGTGGAACGTCTCGATTGTCGTGGACGACGAGGGTGATTTCGCCCGCCGCACCGGGATGGTCAGTTCGGCATCACTGCAGCTGCCGGCCGAAGATGCGCCGCCCGCGCCGCGAAGCTCGCGCAAGAGCGTGAAGATGGCCGCGCAGAAACCGGAGAAAGCCAAGGAGGCGATGGAGACGCTGCTGCGCGTGCTCGTGAGCGAGGGCGCATCCGACCTCCACCTTCGCGTGGGCGAGCCGCCGATCCTGCGCAAGCACGGCGAGATGGAGCGTCTCGAGCGCGAGGGGAAGCTCAACAACGATGAAATGGAGACGCTGCTTTTCTCGATCATGCCGGACCGCAACAAGAAGGAGTTCGGTGAGCATGCGGACACCGACTTCGCCTATGAGATCGAGGGCATCGCCCGCTTCCGCGCCAACGTGCTGAAGGACCGTAAGGGAATGGCCGCAGTATTCCGCGTCATCCCGAGCACGATCGTCACTGCGGACCAGCTCGGCGTGTCGAAGGAAGTACAGAACCTCTGCTTTCTCACGAAGGGACTGGTGCTCGTCACGGGCCCGACGGGATCCGGCAAGTCCACGACCTTGTGCGCGCTCGTCGACCTCGTGAACCGCTCACGCTCGGATCACGTCATCACGATCGAGGACCCGATCGAGTTCGTGCACGAGAACAAGAACTGCATCCTCACGCAGCGGCAGGTCGGCGTGCACACGGACTCGTTCAAGAGCGCGCTCCGTGCTGCATTGCGTGAAGATCCGGACATCATTCTTGTGGGTGAGCTGCGCGATCTGGAGACGGTGGCGATAGCAATCGAGACGGCGGAAACCGGCCACCTCGTGTTCGGCACGCTGCACACGACGACAGCGGCGAGTACCATCGACCGGCTGATCGATCAGTTCCCGGCCGACCGTCAGGAGCAGGTGCGGACGATGCTTTCAGAGTCGCTCAAGGGCGTGGTGTCGCAGGTGCTCTGCAAGAAAATCGGCGGCGGGCGCGTTGCGGCGCGGGAGATTCTGCTCGTCACGCCGGCGATCTCCAACCTGATCCGCGAGGGAAAGACGTATCAGATCCCGAGCATCATGCAGACCTCCAAGCGGCTCGGCATGATCACGATGAACGACACACTGTTCGAGCTCGTCGAGACGAAGCAGGTCGAGCCGAAAGAGGCCTACATGCGATCCGTGGACAAGGGCTCGTTCATCAACAAGCTGCGGGAGAAGGGGTACGATACGTCGTACGCGGAGGCGGATCCGCTGACGGCGCCGGGGAATGCTACGCTGCCTGGCGGACAGAACGTCGTGAAGCCGGGAGCGGCGGTGCGGCGGTAGGACCGCGAAAAGCGAGTTGACGCGTTTCTTGTCTCTTGGTTAACAGAAGTAACTTCGGTTAGCCAACCAACGAGAAACGTGTCCACTCGCAGTTGCGAATTTCGCGAACTCCTAAAGCCCCATTTGGAGAGCTAACCCGTTATACTTCACGGGCTATGGAAATCCGCAACATCGCAATTATTGCGCACGTCGACCACGGCAAGACAACGCTCGTCGACCAGATGCTTCGTCAGGCAGGTGCCTTTCGTGAGAATCAGGTCGTCGCCGAGCGTGTGATGGATTCGAATCCGCTGGAGCGCGAGCGCGGCATCACCATTCTGGCGAAGAACACGTCGGTCCGCTGGCACGGCGCCAAAATCAACATCGTCGACACGCCTGGCCACGCCGATTTCGGCGGCGAGGTGGAGCGCATCCTGCATATGGTCGACGGCGCGCTTGTGCTCGTCGATGCCGCGGAAGGTCCACTGCCGCAGACCAAGTTCGTGGTGTCGAAGGCACTGAAGATGGGCCTGAAGCCCATCGTCGTCATCAACAAGGTCGACCGCCCCGATGCCCGCCCGGACGAGGTGCTCGACGAGGTGTTCGACCTGTTCGTGGCGCTCGAGGCCGACGCCGCGCAGCTCGACTTCCCGATCGTCTACGCCTCCGGCCGCGAGGGCTGGGCGGTGAAGAACCTCACCGACGAGCACAAAGATCTGGGCCCGCTCCTCGACATGGTGGTCGACTACGTCCCGCCGCCCACCGGCGACGTCAACGGCCCCTTCTGCATGCAGGTCACCACCCTCGACTACGACGACTACCTAGGCTACGTGGCCATCGGACGGGTCGACTCGGGGCGGATCAAGAACGGCGAACGCGTCC
>JBOHTH010000380.1:0-4000 GCA_050733535.1 Gemmatimonadaceae bacterium
CCGATGCGGTGAGCTCGGCGACGTCGTCCGTTGTCGTCGAATAAATGTTTGCGATGGCGATGCGCACCGTGGCCGTCGCGCTTGCACCCGGCGCGAGGGTCATCGACTCGGGCATCGTCTCGACGCGTGTGCCGCGGCTCGTCGCGCCGGAGAGCGAGATCGTCGATTCCACGTTGCCGCGGTTGCGCACGATGAAGCGCGACTCGTAGCGCGCCCCGGCCATGACCCAGGTCGGCAGGTCGATCGGGAGGACTTCAAGAGCGCGGCGCTCGTTGACGTAGATGACCGTCGAATCGGACGGCGTCATGCCGCCTGCCGCAAGTCCACTGCGCACGACGTAGCCGCCGGCCGGCGCGCTGGCCGGGATCGAGATGCCCACCAGCCAAGTGTCGGCCGCGCCAGGAGCGAGCACGACCGGCGCCGCGCCCATGACGACCGACCATCCCTTCGGCATGGAGAGCGCGGGAAGCGCGTGAACCGTGTCGGCGCCGGTGTTCTTGATCGCGAACACTGACGTCACAACGCTCCCGGCGTCCGCATGCGTCTCCGCGGCAGAGGTCGCGCGGAGTTCGAGTTTGCCGTCCTGCGCACGCGCCGCAGCCGCCGTCGCGACGAACGCGACGGCGGTTGCGGTGAGGAGCGCGGAGCGGCGTGACACGATGGGCCGCTTAGTAATTGATGGTGAACTGCGTGGCGAACACCGCGTCTTCGCCCGTGTCCGCGAACACCACCGCCTTGTACGTCCCGCTTGGCAGCGCGCCGAGGTCGAAATGCTGATGCAGCGACGTGCCGGGGTAAAGCAGACCGCGCGCCTGCTTCGCCTTCGCGCGGAGCGTGCCCTGCGCGTCGTAGACCTCGACCCAAAGCACCGGGCGGAAGCCGCGCTCGCCGGTGTCGGTCACGTCGAGGTCGAGCGCGGCGGCGCCGTTGGTGTCCTTCGCCGCACCGGGGGACGCGAACTGCACAGTGCGCGAACCCGAGTTGCGGATGTGCGTCGCAAGCTGCACGGCGTAGCGCATGACCGCGCCAATCGCGACCGCGGGCTTGCCGCCGTCGTTGGCCGGCGCGCCGGGTTCCGCTGGCGCGCCTTCGACCATGATCATGCTCCAGTAGGTGCCGCGGAGCGAATCGCCGAGCGGAACCGCGACCGAGTACGGAACGGATACCTGCGAGTTGGCCGGCACGAGGATGCGCGAGGCCTGCGGGGTAATCCAGGCGGCGTTGGAGCGCCCCGATGTCCCGGCTTCGTCGTAGTGCGCGGTGCCGTCGGCGGCGAAGCGGTAATCCGTCTGATAGATGCGCGCGAGCTGCGGCTCCGCGCTCTGGTTGGCGACAATGATTGTGCCGGTGTACTTCTCGCCCGGTGCGGCAGTCTTCTCTTCGACGGTGCTCGAGAGCACGGCGATCTGCGCGTGCGACGTGGCCGGAGCGGCAAAGACGAGCGCGGCGGCGAGTGCGGGGGCGAAGCGGTGTATGCGAAGCATTGAGGAGGTCCTCACGGTGTGGCGACGAGGGTGAACGTCACGGTCCGGGACTGCACCGGCACGACGCCGCCGGCCGGAGTGGCGCTCAGTTCATAGGTGATCGCGCTGCTTGAAAGAGCGGTGCCGATGTTCGTGACGACGGGGTGGGCCGCGACGCTGAGTGCAACCGGCCCCATGCTGGTGGCGCCACTCGGCGCCGCCAGATCAACCGTCAGCGTGATTCCGGCGGGCATCGGTGTGTTGATTTGCGCCGTGATCTCATGATGGCCGCCGGTGAACTCGAGGAGCGTGTACTTCGTCGAGGCGTCCGTCACCGGCGTCAGGCCGGCGCCAGGAATCGCGGTGGTGACCTTCATCGTGGCTGGGGAGCCGGACACCGAGAAGAACTGTGCCCGGGCTTCCCCTGACCACACGGCCAGACCGACGAGCAAGGCGGCGCACCGGAGTGCGCGCGCCGCCGTTGCCGTGGCGATCACTTCAGACTCCGCCGGTGATCGTGAAGGTCACGACGCGCGTCGCGGAACTCACGACGCCGGCGGCTGCGGTTGCGTCGAGCTGGTATGCGAGCGCCAGACCCGAAGCGTTGAGCTTGCTGATTCCGGTGACGACGTTCACCGCCGTGGTGGTCAGCGCGGTCAGGCCCGTGCTGGTGGCGCCCGAAGGAGCGGTCAGGTTGGCAGAGAGCGTAACGCCCGTCGGCATCGCCGTCGGGATGCTCGCGGTGATCGAGGCGCCGGTCTGGTTCGTGGTGACCGACCAGGTGTTGCCGCTCGAGGTAGCAGCCGTCGGCGCAGCACCGGCCGCGGCGGTGTTGATCACAAGCGAAGGGGTCCCCGTCACGGCGATCTGGTTGATCGCGGTAACCTGGAACGTCACCGTCTGGGTCGCGGACTGCGCGGAGGCGGTATTGACCGCGGCAAATGCAACGAGGGCGCCGATGGTGACGAAGGCAGACTTCTTCATTGTGGTGTCTCCGAGACGTGTTTGTCTGCGGTTTCCCACTCCGGAATGGAGGGGACTTTAGGCTGGGTCACGATCGCCCAGTCCAGGACCGCGTCAAGAAGATGGTCAGTGTCTAATTACAAGACGCTGTACAATTCATTACATTTCTGTCATAGATCGTTTTGGGCGACGAAGCCCCTTTTCACCTCGATCCAGGTGCACCATGCGAGCGCTCGTCGTCGATGATGACCCCACGATCTGCCTTCTCGTGCGAACCCTGCTCGAAGAGAGCGGGTTCGCCGTGGATACCGCCGACACGGGGGAGTCAGGCCGGGTGCTGGCGATGGTGAACGATTACGACGCCATCGTCCTGGACCTCGTGCTTCCCGACGGGAATGGCATCCCGCTGGTGCAGGCCCTGCGCCGCAAGAGTCTCGATACGCCCGTGATCGTGCTGACGGGCAACACGGAGAAGAGCGCCGTCATCATGGCGCTCGACGCCGGTGCCGATGACTATCTCACCAAGCCGATTGACTTTGACGTGTTCAAGGCGCGAATCCGCGCGCTCGTCCGGCGCGGAGGCGCGAAGCGCACCGAGCAGCTGAGCGCGGGAAACGTCGTGCTGAACCGGCTGACGCGAACGCTGCTAGTGGGCGGCGCACCGCTGCATCTCTCGCCGCGTGAGTTGTCCGTGCTCGAGCACTTCCTGCTTCACACCGGCGAGGTAGTCGCGCGGACGGAGCTGCTGGAGAAGGTGATGGACATGTCCTTCGACCCGGGCACGAACGTCGTGGACGTGAACGTCACGCGGCTGAGGAAGAAGCTGGCCGGCGCGGGAGCGACGGTGACTATCGCGTCGCGAAGGGGAATTGGATTTGTGCTCTCGCCGGCGGCGGGGGATCAGTGAGAGGTTAGGGCCGGCGTCGTCCGCCGCTTCTCCTCGCGCTGCTCGGCAGCAGCTTCGCGAAGCTCTCGTCCTGCTTGTCGAGAATCTCCGCGGCCTTCTTCTTTTGTTTTTCGTCCGTGATCAGCCCGAGTGCGTCGCCGTCGTCAGTTTCGCGCCGCGTCATCAGCGTGTCGAACACGGCGTTCATGATGATGGTCTGCTGCAGCGCGCGCGTGCGCGTGCTGTCGCCCCTGAGACTCGACGCGTCGTTCGCGTTCAGCGGGTTGTAGATGCGCTGCACGGAGTCATAGCGGGCCACGAGGTCCCCGTTTCGCTCGTAGATCTTCGCCTGAAGCGGGCGAAGTGCTGTCACCTGCGCATCGGTCAGCGACATCTTTTTGCGCTGGTCGATCAGCAGCGCAACGGGATTGAACTTCTGGAGCTCGACGGCGCCGGGATATTTCGGCAGGTCGTTCGTCGGCGCGTACTTGTCGGCCTTGCCGTCGCCGCGCCCACGACCGCCTCGCCCGGCCTGGGCGAGGGTGAGGGAGGGAAGGGCTGCGAGCAAAAAGACGACCGGCACGAGACGAACGCGCACTGGGCTGGCTCCGTGAAAGGGCTGGAGGAGAAAAATATGAGGGGTGAGTGGCAAGCGGGGAGTTGAGTGGCGAGGGGGGAGGAAGTGGGG
>JBOHTH010000381.1:0-1664 GCA_050733535.1 Gemmatimonadaceae bacterium
GAGTGAAGAGAACGTCGCTCCACCTCGTCGCTCCTCCCCAATCGCTCCTCACCCTTGCTCCTCGCTGTTGTCTCGTCGCTCCTCGCCCCGCGCTACGCACCGCGCGCGATCTCCGCGTACCGCATCAGATACTCGACGTGCACGTAATCGCGGATGCGCACGACCTTCCCGCCTTCCCACCACAGCCGGATTGCGGCATGCGGCTTCCAATCCGCGCCATCGCGCTTCCAGTGCACCAGCGCGAGCCCGCCGTCAACGACATTCGCTGAGAGTTGCCACTCCCACGGCAGTCCCGTGTAGTTGCCTGAATAATCCGAGCCGAGGCCCGCCATCGTCCCTGCCGTGCTGCCGACGAGTTCGAGCCGCGCGTCCGCTCGCACAAGGTGCTTCAGCGCGTCCCAGTCGCGCCGGTTGAACACCTCCGCATACGCCTCGAACAACTTGCGCTGCTCGTAGTCGAACTCGATCACGCGTGGCGCGCGATCGAGTTCGGTGATGCGCAGCTTGCCCCGCCCGCGATGCAGCGCCGCCTTCACGCCCGCCAGCGTGGTGTCCGCGATCTCCGCGATCTCGGCGAGCGGATAGTCGAGGACATCCTTCAACAGCACCGCGGCGCGCTCTTTGGGCGGCAGCTCGCCGACGAGCTTCGCGAGCGCATCGTCGATGGGCGCATCGATCACCGGGTCAAAATTCGCATCGGCGGCGCTGTCGTGCTCTTCTTCAAACGCGACGTCATCCGTGCGCCGCCGCGCGCGCCGCTGAAAATCCATGCACTTGTGATACGCGATCCGAAAAAGCCACGCCTCGAACCGGGTCGCATCCTTCAGCGATGCGAGATTGTAAAACGCATCGGCGAGGGTCTCCTGCACGACGTCCTCGCCATCCAGCGACGAGCCGCACATCCTGGCACAAAACCGGTGCAGCCGCGGCCGCAGCTCCCCGGCGGCCGCGGTGAACAGCTTCCGTGATTGCATGACGGATTGCTGCGCATCCGCCAGATCGGTCGAACTACCGCCGGGTGTGGTCATCGCCATCCTGGTATGTCGTAACCGGTCATCCAAAAGGATACGTCGCGGTCAAAATCCCGGCAGACGTATCCTTTCCGGGTGCGGAACGCGACAGTCATTGCGAGCGGGATCTCTCGCGCGCCCGCGCCACTTCTTCCGAGTTCCGATCATGAGACATGTAATGGTGCGCTACAAGCTTCGTCCCGAATGCGTCGAGGAAAACACGCGGCTCGTCGAGACGGTCTTCGCCGCGCTCGCGCGCAGTGCGCCGCCCGGCCTGACCTACGCGACATACAAGCTTGACGACGGCGTGAGCTTCATGCACGTCGCGACGGTCGCAAATCCCGAGGGCAACCCGCTCCAGCAGCTCGCGGAGTTCAAGGCGTTCACCGCGGGAGTGAAGGACCGCTGCGAGGTTCCGCCGGCGACGACCGTGCTCACTCGCGTCGGGAGCTACGCGTAGATCACGTGGTGCGGGGATGGGTGCGAGTCGCCATCTTGGGAGAGCATGCGCCGACTCCGCACCGCCACCCGAATCCTCCTCCCCGCCGTGGTCCTCGGGATCGCGGCGTTCTGGGGCGTGGTAGAAGTCACCGAGCCGCCGGGTCCTGGACTCGATCCGGACGCGCTATCGTATCTCGGTGCCGGATCATCGCT
>JBOHTH010000382.1:0-5720 GCA_050733535.1 Gemmatimonadaceae bacterium
TGTCGAGGCCGAGTCCGCGGCGCGCGGTGGCGACGACGGAGAAGTCTCCGTCGAGGTGCATGCTGCCCTCGCGGGCACGGACGTTCGTGGCGACCGGGTTGTTGTAGACGAGCGCCTGGGTGAGGCGTGAGGTGCGTGAGCCTGCGAGAATCGATGCGGCGATGTCGAGCGCGGCGTCGTCCGGGTGCCATTCGCGGACCGTGTGCCAGGTGAGCTGCAGCTGCGGGAGCTGGACACGGTCTTCTAATGTGACCGCGGTGTCGTGGACGGTGAACGGCGCGGGGTTGGGACGCGTGAGTGCGGGCGCACGCGGGATTTCGGAGAAGTACTTTTTGGCCATCGCGCGCACGTCGGCGGCTTTCACGTCGCCGGCGACGACGAGCGTCGCGTTGTTGGGCGCGTAGTAGCGGCGGAAGAAATCCTTTACGTCTTCGACAGACGCGGCGGAAAGATCGGCCATCGACCCGATCACGCTCCACGAGTATGGATGGCCGGCCGGGTAGGTGAGCTGCGGCAGATGATCTTCGACGAGTCCGTACGGGCGGTTTTCGACACTCTGGCGGCGTTCGTTCTTCACGACGTCGCGCTGGAGGTCGACCTTCGGCTTGTCCATCGTCGGGAGGAGCCAGCCCATGCGATCAGCGTCGAGCCAGAGCATGAGCGGGAGTGCGGAGGACGGGCCGCTCTCGTAGTAGTCGGTGACGTCGTTATTGGTCGAGGCGTTGTTCTGCGCGCCCGCCGCCTCGAGCAGCCGGTCGAACGTCGGATACTCCGCGTGCTGCGAGCCCATGAACATCAGGTGCTCGAACAGGTGCGCGAACCCCGTGCGTCCCGGCTTCTCGTCGGAGGAGCCGACGTGGTACCAGATGTTCACGGTGACGATCGGCACGGCGTGATCTTCGTGAACGATCACCGTGAGGCCGTTGGGGAGCGAGTCGAGCGTGTAGGGGACGCTCAGCTTCGGTCCCTGCGAGGCCGCGAGGGCCGGGGCAGCCGCGAGCGCTCCGATGAGGAGGCAACGCACGAGTTTCATGGGAGTCCGGGTGTGGAGTCTGGCAGCGCGCGGAACCTCGAAAGATTACCCTCAGAGGCGGTTTACGGCGAGCGCTCAGCGCACGACGAGCGGCAGGGAGTCGAGGAGAGAGGCGCGGATGGCGACGATCCAGGTGGAGCCCGACTTCAGCGCGGTCACCGTGGATGCGCGAGTGCCGGTGGTCGCGCTCGCCACGGTCGGGTCGCGCACCAGAAAGGATGCTTCCGATGGTCCATCGGCCTGAGGAGGCGGGCTGCCCGGTCCGCGGTACGGTCCCTGATTGAGCGCGTCCAGGGCATCGGCCCACACGGTCCACGTGCCACCCGCCGACAGCGTGTCGCACGCGTGGACATCCGGGCAGCGGAGCCGCACGTGCGTGAAGCGCTGGGTGACGATCACCGTTCTCATGGCCGTGTGGCGATAGAACTGGATCGGCACGACGGGGCCCGACACCGCCTGGTGCGGCTCTGTGTCGATCGCCCCGACCATGACCGATATCGTCTTCACAGCCGTCGCCGGCCACACCGGCGGCCCGATGGACAGGAACGTGGCGCTGTTCCCGACCGGGCCACTCATGTTCGACGACCAGCGCCACGCGGTATCGGAAAACACGGGAGTCGACTGCGCGCTGTAGACGCCCTGCTCGAAGGAACTGAAGAGCGTGTCGGGCCCCGAAATCGTGATGGCAACGCTGACAGCCGGGTCGTACGGATTCGTATGCGTGTACGGATCACCGCAGGCGAGTGCCATCGTCAGCGCGGCCAAGCCGAGCAACCACACGGGACGGAGGGGTCGTCGGAGCATGAATAATCCTGAGCATTATCCCTTTGATCGTCCAGTCGGCGGGCTTACATTGTTCGTTCGGTTCGGTACGACCGAAATGTTCGGCCAGGTAGCTCAGTTGGTAGAGCAGCGGACTGAAAATCCGCGTGTCGGCGGTTCGATTCCGTCCCTGGCCACTTGCCGCGACATCGAAAACTCACGAGTCATGTAAAAAGAGGAGAGGCGACTTCGGCTCTCCTCTTTTTACTTGCGGTTGCCAGGCGTTTCGACTGATTGGCCCGACGGTATCACCAATCCCGGCGGACACGGGGCATGACGCTCTGATAGCCGAGCTAGCTCACGGCCTCCGTACGTAACGACTACCGTGCCCGCCGGCGGCGACATGGGGATCGTCGTCGGTTTGCCGTCCGGTGAACCCTTCAGCCAGACGGTGTGGACGGGCCACACGCCGGGCACCGATAGCTGGAGACCAAGCAGGATGTTTTCGGTGGACGAAAGCGTCACCCGATTACCACAACCCGCTATCAGTGAGATGGCGCCAGGTTGCACGGGCGTGTTCGCTGAATCGCGGAACGCCAAGCTCTGTCGCAACAGGAGAGCAGCGTGTCGTACGACGGGGTCCCCGTCGTTACGGGCCAGCCTTGCAAACAGCGCGGGCAATTCGGCGACTCGCGATTCGGGGAGCGGTATCACGCCTTTCCGGCCACCGCCATGCACGCTCATAGGTATGGGGTCGCCGGCGTGCGCAGTCCTCAGCCACTTGGCAAGCGCGCGGAACTTCGGGTCGTAAAACGCGGCAAGCACCTGAAGCGCTGCAAGCCTCACGGCAGATGACCGGCCAGTGTTTCCAGCGGCACTTACTGCCGCTTGGTAGATCCGCCCGTCTTGCAAATATCCGGACGTCTGCGCGAACGGTGCGAGATCAGCCGAACTGTCGGCAGTTGCTCGCGACCACACACTCGCGATCGCTTTGGGTCCCGATACTGGGCATTCCATCACGGCGTCCATCACTGCTTTGTCGATGCGACCGCCTGCCGCAGCCCGCACTGGTTCGGCGCAACGCACGGGCTCGCCCTGAGAAGCGGCTATCGCTGGCGCGGCGAAAAGCAGAGGCAGGAGGGCGTGCTTGATCAGTCGCGCATGAAGCGACGACTCTGACGTCCTGATCGTCGAGCGTCTCACGGCTTCCACCAGGGTTTGCGAACGCGAGCTTGAAGTCCGCAGGGGCCGTCGAGGACCACCACATATTCGGCGAGCGTCACCAACGCGTCGACACCGGAATCCGGCGGCATGCGAATGGTCCCTCGTGCCGCGGGATAGCCGATTTCGCGCACCATCAGAGCGTGCGTGCCGGCGGATACGTCCGAGAACGTGATTTCGGCGTTCGGGTCGAGTCCGCGGGTCAGAGGGTCCGGTCCGAGCCGCGCCGACGCACCCTGCGGAATCCCCATGAAAGTTTTCCACTCGAGCGTGACGACGCGAACATGTAACTCGCCGCGATGCGCCGGCGTGGTATGCCAAGCAACTGTCGACTGCGCCGACGGAGCCGGCGGTGGACATTCAATCTTCCGATATTCGTAGCGATTGCACGCGGCGAGCGCGCCGACGAGACCGCAAGCGAACACGACACCGAAGAGTCGCGTCGAGATATGCACGCTCCGCCGGAGCCAACAGGGTGAGATGCCGTCCAAACTATTCTACCCTTGCCGGCGTTGCGACCGTCACGTCGTGGGAAGGTAGGGCCCTCCAGGAACTCCCCATCCCCACTTCGGCATCGGTGCTTCCGTCTCCGCCTGCGCTCCGGGCTGCGAGTTGATCACGGCCAGGCGTGTCCCCCACTCGAGATACCCCACGAGCGCGGACCGAAACTCCGGATCCGCCGGAAGCCCAACTTCATCAGCCGTGGAGAGCAGCAGTTGCATCCAGCGACCGCGCTGCGTTTCGCTCAAGTGCCGGTTCAGATGCTGCTGAATCATGTGAGGATGCCCGCCGCGCTTGTCGCCATACGTCGTCGGCCCGCCGAGCACTTCGGCGATGAACTCCGCCACCAGCTGCGGATGATTCTTTCCCATGTGCTCGAAGATCGGACGCAGCACGTCATCGTTCCCGACGCGCTGATAAAATCGCGCGGTAAGACGCTCGAGCGCGGGCATGCCTCCTGCCCACTCGAACAGCGTAGGAATCTTCGGGTCGTTCATGGATGCGAGCCTCGCTGCAGTGCGTTGAACCCAATGGTGAACATTACACAGCGCGATCCAACCGTCACGATCCCGATTCGGAACCGTGACGCGTTTTAGGACGCCAACGGATTGTAGCGCTCGTTCGAGTCTTGTTGACTCCGTGCGCGACGCCGGACGACGATCAGCGCACCGTGAACGCGCTGACCTCACGCGGCGATCGCCACACTCTCAAGCGGGAGGCAATCCATGTCGAAGGTCAGATGGTTGGGCGCGCTCGGCGCGCTCGCGGTGCTCGCCGGCACTGGCAGTACACGCGTCAGCGCGCAGCAGGTGAAAACAGTGTTCGTTATCGCGATGGAGAATCACAACTGGACCCAGCCGGCGAACCAGTTCACCGGTCCGATCCAGCAGATCTTCCACAATGCGAACGCGCCGTTCATCAACAGTCTCGTCGACGGTTCCGCGTACGCAGTCATCAACGGCGCCAACGTTCACATCAGTGAACAGGTCGCGTACGCGGCGAACTACCACAACGTCCTCGCCACTCCGAGCGGGAACAATCCGCACATTCATCCCTCGGAGCCCAACTACCTCTGGGCAGAAGGCGGCACCAACTTCGGAGTGTTCGACGACAACGATCCGTTCGCTGCAAGTAGTCCGAGCAACCAGGACACGGACCAGCATCTGGCCAGCTGGCTCACGGCCGCTGGCAGGACGTGGCACTCGTACCAGGAAGACGTTGACCTCACCCGCAATGCCGCAGGACAGCTCACGAACGTCCCGCTCCCGCTGGATCAGCAGACCGTTCCGCTCTCCAGCTTCAGCGGCCGCTTTGCGCCGGGCTTCGTCAATGCATTCAACGGGTCCAACCAGTACAACTACGCCGCCAAGCACAATCCGATGGTGTTCTTCACGGATACCAACGGCGGCGACGACCCGAGTCCCACGAATCCGCTGGCGTGCATGTACTCGCCGCTCCAGCAGCTGTTCACGGACCTCGCCGATAATACCGTGGCGGATTACAACTGGATCACGCCGAACCAGTACAACGACATGCACACGTCGCTCACGGGCGGTTACAGGGGCGTCACCGGCGACTCGGCGAATCTCCTGCAGGGCGACGACTTCCTCCGCCAGGTCATTCCGGTCATCATGGCGTCAAAGGCATATCAGGAGCATGGCGCAATCGTCATCTGGTTCGACGAGTCAGAGGGGGACGCCGCCGGTGACAATCCCGACGACTTCAGCCACACGATCGCCGAGATCGTGATTTCCCCACGCGCGCACGCGAACGTGGGTGGAAAGCCCTACGCCAGTCCCATCGACTACTCGCATTCGTCCGATTTGCGGACGATGCAGGACATCTTCCGCGTCGGGCCGTTCCTGGGCGACGCGGCGTTTGCGAACGACCTCTCGGATCTGTTCAAGGCGGGTGTGGTTCCGTGGAAGCCGTAGATCGGTAGGGGCAAATGCGTGTTGGGCTAAGGGTATTGCGCTCAGGGTTTTGGGAAACCCACGACCCCGAGCACAGAACTCCTAGCCCAACACGCCTTTTGCCGTTACCCCTGCCCTCATTTCTTCGGGTCGAGCGCCTCGCCGATCCGATGCTCCGCATTCTCCAGGTGCGCACGCGTCTCGCGATCACTCGTCTTGCCGATCGCGGCGTGGATCTCTCCCTTGAGCGTCACAAGCTGCGCCCGAACCTGCGACCGCGCGTCCTCTGA
>JBOHTH010000383.1:0-5566 GCA_050733535.1 Gemmatimonadaceae bacterium
ACGTCCCGCTCGCCCCTCCCCCCTCTTCTTGCCCCTCCCCCCTCAACTTCCCGCTCCCCGCTCCCCCCTCTTCTTGCCCCTCCCCCCTCAACTTCCCGCTCCCCGCTCCCCCCTGCTCTTTTGCGAATCAGCGAGGCCTGGGATTCCATCCCTCCCCTTCGCAAGCCGCACTCCCCGGATAATCGCTGCTTCGATAGCCTCCACCGCCGCCACTTCCGCCTGCAACAGCGCCCCGCTCCTCCCTTCCATCGGCGCCACCGCAAAAATCACGTCGCCATCGAAGCTCGTCCCCGCCGGCCCGATTCGACGGTAGTACGCCGCGCTCGCCGCGCGCGCGAGCTGGTGCAGCTCGACTTTCGTCAGCGCGACGTTGAGCGCGACAACCGCGAGTGTCGTGTTCGCGGCAGCGGCCGCACGCGGCGGCGGCGCCGCGGCGATCGCGCGTTCGGCATCGCCCGGTATATCATCGTCACCACGCGGGCCCGCGATGATCTTGCCGTCCATGTCCCGCACGTGACCGACGGAGTTTACCGCGACGATCGCCACAGCCATCACGCCATCCTTCCCCGGCGCGCCCGCCATCGCAACGCCGAGCCCGCCTTTCATGCAGCGCGCCGGCCCCGCAACCTTTCCAACCGTGCACCCTGTTCCTGCACCAACGCTCCCTTCTTCAATCCCGCTCGTCTTCGCGTCGTTGCATGCGCGATATGCCATGTCCGCCGTCGGTCGCGCGTCGAACCGCCCGAGCGGCGCCAGATCGAACAAGACCGCCGCCGGCACGATCGGCACCACGCCGCCCGGCACCGCGTAGCCGCGTCCGCGATCCTCCATCCAGCGCATCACGCCGGCGGCCGCGTCGAGTCCGTACGCAGAGCCGCCCGTCAGCATGATCGCGTCGACGCGGTCGCCGTGCGCGGACGGGTCGAGCAACGCGAGTTCGCGCGAACCCGTGGCACGCCCGAGCACATGGGCCGACGCCCGGAGCGGTGCGGTCACGCCGCGCACCACGGTGAGTCCCGTGGCTCCGGCAGCGTCCGTCGCGTGGCCGACCGCGATGCCAAACCCCAGCTCGTCCAGCCGCGCCTGCGCGTTCACCTGGCGGGCTGTTCGGCCGAAAGTCCCTTTGCCGTGCACTCCGTGCAATACACCGCGCCCCGCAGGTTGCACATCAGGCAGATGAACGTCCCGCAGCCGCGGCATGGATATCCCTCCGACGCCCGCTCCGTACGGCCGCACACCCTGCACTGCATCGCATCCGTTTCCGTCATTTGCCGCCTCCCGCTCCGGTCATCTCCACCCTGGTTTATCGCGCAGGTTGTACTCCTTGATCTTCTTGATCAGCGTCGCGCGCGAGATGCCGAGTTCGCGCGCCGCGCGCGTCCGGTTGTGCGCGTTGGCCTTCAGCGTACGATCGATGTGGGCCCGCTCCACTTCGGCGAGCGTTCGCGGGGTGTGATGTGCGACGTCCGCTCCACTCGCGCCCTGCACTTCCCGCGGCAGGTGAGCCAGCTCGAGCTTCGGCTGGCCGCGTGCCATCAGCATCGCACGCTCGAGTACGTTCCGCAGCTCGCGAATGTTCCCCGGCCACGCGTAGCGCAGGATCGCGTCGAGTGCGTCGTCGCCAAGCACGATCGGCGCGCGGGGCACGCTCGGCGAGAGTTCGTCGAGCAGGTGCGCCGTCAGGTCGACGAGGTCCTCGCGCGACCGCGCCCTCAGCGGCGGCAGATTGATCGGCATGACCGACAGCCGGTAATAGAGATCCTCGCGGAACCGCCCCGTCATGACTTCGTTCACCAGATCCTTGCTGGTCGCCGCGATCACGCGGACATCGGGCGTGATTTCCGTCGTCCCGCCGTGCCGCCTGAACCCCTTCCCCTCGAGTACCCGGAGGAGCTTGGGCTGCAGGTGCGATCCGAGGTCGCCAATTTCGTCGAGGAAGAGCGTGCCGCCGTCGGCGATCTCGAACAGCCCGCGCCGCGTCGGCCCGCCGGTGCCGTCCGTCGACGGCTCGACGCCGAACAGCTCCGAGTCGAGCGACTCGACCGTGAGCGAGGCGCAGTTGACCTGCACGAACGGCTTCGCCGAGCGCGGGCTCTGCGCGTGCACGAGCTCCGCGACGCGTCCCTTGCCGGACCCGCTCTCTCCCACGATGAGGGCCGTCGTGCGGTCGCTTGCGGCGAGCAGGGAGATTTGCGCGGACAGCTCGCGCATGGCCGACGATGATCCGAGCACCAGCTCCGCACCGCCGCTCCGGCGCTCCGAGAGGTAGCGGTTCATCCGCCGAAGGGACGCCTTCTCGAGCGCGCGCTCTGCCGCCGCGGCAAGGTGGCTCAGGTCCACCGGCTTCGTGAGGAAGTTCTCCGCCCCGCGGTGCAGTGCGTCCACCGCCATCGGCACGTCGCCGTAGGCCGTGACCATGATGACGACGGGATTTTCCTCGCGAATCTTCGAGAGAACGTCGAATCCCGTCATGTCGGGGAGGCGCACGTCGAGCAGCACGAGGTCCGGGCGGGCACGCTCGTATGCTTCGATGCCCGCCGCACCGGAATGCGCCTCCGTAACGACGTGCGCGCCGTCGTGCCTAAAAAACGTGGCGAACGCGGCGGCAATCGCGACTTCATCGTCAATGATCAGGATGCTCGCCATCTGCTATTCGCCGCGGTGGGAGGGGGCCTTCAAGACCGGCAACGACAATTCGAACACAGCGCCCTTACCGGGTTCCGATGCCACCTGCAGCGTTCCACCGTGCTCACGCACGATGCCAAAGCTGATCGAAAGCCCGAGGCCGGTCCCGATCCCCCGGGGTTTCGTCGTATAGAATGGATTGAAAATGTGGGGCAAATGCTCCGGCGCAATGCCGGGCCCCGTATCTGCGACACTCGCCACCAGTGACCCGCCGCGAAGCTCCGTCCGCACGGTGACGCGCCGCTCACCGGAATGCGCGGCCAGCGCCTGCTCGGCGTTCGACAGGAGGTTGATGAACACCTGCTGGAGCTGGAAGGGATCCGCCCACGTCGCGGGCAGGTTGTTGCCGAACTCAACCACGAGCGCGATCTGCTGCATCTTCAGCGGATAACGCCGCAGCTCGATGGTGTCCTGGAGCACCTGATTGAGCTCGGTGCGCATCTTCTCAGGTGGGTTTTGCCGCGCGAACGTGAGCAGCTTCCCGACGATGCGCGCCGCCCGCTTCGCTTCGCCGACGATCGTGTCCGCAGCGCGCCTGGCCTCCTCGTCGACGGTCTGGTCGAGCTGCAGGATCTGCGCGAACGCCAGGATCCCGGTGAGCGGCGAGTTCACCTCGTGCGCGACACCGCCGACCAGCTCGCCGAGCGCGGCGAGCTTTTCACGACGCACGACCTGCTCGAGCAGCATCCGCTCCTCTGTGACGTCGCGGACGATGCCGAGCACCGCGCTGACATGACCGTGCTCGTAAATGGGAGCGGTGATGACCGTCGCGATGCGGTCCTCGCCGTCGGCGCGTGTGAAGCGCATCTCGCGACGCCGGCGCTTTCCGTCGAGCGATGCGGCGAACATCAGCCACAGCTCGCCGCGTTCGCTCGGATGCACCAGCTCCGTAAAGTGCGTGCCCACCAGCGACTCTCGGCTGCGTCCCATGACGTGCTCGAGCGCGCGATTCACTGACGTGAAGTTTCCCTCTTCGTCCGCGGTGCAGATTGCGTCGTCCGCCGCTTCGATGAGCCGCGTGTACCGCGCCTCGGCGCGCTCGAGCGCCGCGGCGCGGGCGCGGTCGTCCGTCACGTCGCGTGCCACGCCGAGCACGCCGGTGACACGTCCGCCGCTCAGGATCGGTGTGTTTGAGACCGACACGAGCCGACGGGTGCCGTCCGCACGGACGACGTGGCACTCGTAGCGCTCGGCGCTCCCGCCGACCGCGGCCGTGAAGTGCGTGCGGAGCTCGGCGGTTTCAGCCGGCTCGAGAAACGGGACGATGCTGCGGCCGAGCAGCGCGTCACGCGGGATCCCCAGCAGCGTCTCCGTCGCGAGGTTGGCGGCGGTGAATATCCCCTGTCCGTCGAGTGTGTAGATCGCGTCGGCCGCGACCTCCACGAGGTTGCGGTAGCGCGCGTTGGCGGACGCCGCCTCGTCGCGCGCGCGGGTCTCATCGCTCACATCGCGGATCGACGCGACCAGGCCCGTCACCGGCCCGCCGCCGCGCATGGGCGCGAGGCTCATCGACACCCGCCGCTCCTCGCCGTCGCCGCGCAGCACGGCGCCGTTGAAGCGCATTGCTTCGCCGAGCAGCGCCCGCGATATGTGCCCTTCGAACTCTTTCAGCGTGCCGGCCGGCAGGAACGCCGTGAGCGGCACGCCCGTCAGTTCGCCCTGCGGCGCCAGCAGTGCGGACGCC
The DNA here is from genome assembly GCA_050733535.1 of Gemmatimonadaceae bacterium. GTDB lineage: Bacteria > Gemmatimonadota > Gemmatimonadetes > Gemmatimonadales > Gemmatimonadaceae > Fen-1231. The sequence continues at coordinate 4,370 of JBOHTH010000383.1, forward strand.
GCGTCGTTCGCGAACTCGATCGCGCCATTTCGCGCGGTGATCAGGATCGCGTCCGTCGTCGACTCGACGACCAGGCGGTGCCGCTCCGCGAGCGCGTGGAACGAGGTGACGTCGTCCACGGTGACCACGGCTCCGCCCGCGGGATGCGGCGACGCGACGATGTCGAACACCTTCCCGGTCCACGGCTGCCGGACGGTCCCCCTCCCCACCTCGTGCCGGAGGATGGCGGTGCCGAGCGGATCGCTCGGGTCGAGCTCGCGCGGCTCGCGCAACAGCACCGCGAAAAACGCACGGCCCACGAGCGCACCGCCCGCGTCGAGCCCCGAGAACGCGGCGAGCCGCGCATTGTGCCTCGTGATGAACCCTTCGCCGTCGAGCACGGCCATCCCGCCGGCGATCGCGTCGAACGCCGCGCTCAGCTCGCGCGTCGCGTCGCTGGCCTCCTCATAGAGGCGCGCGTTCACCACGGCGAGTGCGAGCTGCGCGGCGAGGCGTTCCGCCACGCGGCCGTCCTCTTCCGTGAAGTCGGCCGCGCGGTTGCCGACGCTCAACACACCGATCGGCCCGTCCGGCGTGAGCAATGGCGCGGCGACGACCTTCTGCACCGGGCCGAGCGCGCGCGTTCGCTCGTACGCCACACCGTCCGCCGTCACGTTGTTCATGATGAGCGTGCGCCCTTCGAGCATCGCCCGCCCCGTGTGGCTCTCGGCGATCGGCACGTAAATGCCCTGCACCGCCGTCGCCGTTCCCTCGGCGGCGACGATATGCAGATACTCTCCGCGGCGAAGCGCGACCACCGCGCCTTCCGCGCCGAGGATCGCGGCGGCGTGGCGCAGGGAAAGGCGCAGCACGTCGGAGAGCCTGAGCGAGAGTCCGAGCGACGCGGCCAGCGCGGCCAGCGCCTCGCTCTGCCGTTTTTCGCGCACGCTCTCCGCAAAGAGCGCCGCGTTCGCGAGCGCGGTGGCGGCAGTCGTCCCGAGCGTGCCGAGCAACTCCTCCTCCTCCTCACCGAACGCCGCGAGCTCGTCGCCGTACACGGCCACCACGCCGGCGAGCTTGTATCCGGCACGAAGCGGCACGGCGAGCACCGCCGGCACGGCCGGCAAACCGGGCGCGGCTCGCCGCGACGGCGTGCGCGCTACGCGCCCAGTCTGCGACGCCGTCGTCGCGGCCGCGAGCACATGCGCTGCCGCGGCC
>JBOHTH010000384.1:0-29220 GCA_050733535.1 Gemmatimonadaceae bacterium
GTAGAATGCCGTGGCGGCACTCGTGACGGTACTCGGCGCCGCTCGCGCGGAACTTCGCGGCGCACGCGCGTCGCATCCCGCCAGCGCGGCGAGCGCGGCTAGCGCGGCGAGCGCGGCTAGCGGGAAGCCGATCCGAGAGGCGAGTTTGAACCACCGCGCGACGGCGGGTAGACTTGACTGCAGCACATCCTCAATTGAGCAGGAGCACGGATCGAATGAAACTGCGCCATCTGCTCGCGACGTCTGCGTCCACGCTCGCATTGCTCGCCGTCGTCGGGTGGCGCGCCGATTCCGCGGCAGCGGCCCGCGACGCCACGACGGCCGACCTGCAGGGCAAGGTCACCAACATTGTCGTGATCTACGCCGAGAATCGTGCGTTTGACAACCTCTATGGAAGTTTTCCCGGCGCCAACGGGCTGCGCACGGTCGTGGATGCCCATGGAAAGCCGCGCGCCGCGTACGTGCCACAAAAGGACCGCGACGGGACAACCGTGCTCGCCGTCCTCCCGCATACGTGGCATGGCGTCACGCAGCGCGGCGTGGTGCCCGTGGTGACCGAGTTCGAGAGCGCGAACCTCCCCAATGCGCCCTTTTCGATCGAAACCGCGTTCACGGACAAGCTCAGCAACGCCACCGTGACGCGCGACCTCGCGCATCGCTTCTTTCTGAATCAGATGCAGATCGACGGCGGCAAGAACGACATGTTCGCCGCGTGGTCCGATGCAGGCGGCCTCACCATGGGGCATTTCGATTACAGCAAGTCGAGGCTGTTCACGCTGGCGAGGCAATATGTGCTCGCCGACAACTTCTTCCAGGGCGCGTTCGGTGGGTCGTTCCTCAATCATCAATATCTGATCTGCGCCTGCGCGCCGGAATATCCAAACGCCGATCAGGCCGCGGCCAAGCCGTCGATCACCGTCCTGCGGACCAACGCGGACGGCACGTATCTGCCGGTGCTTGCGCCGGGGGAGAAGATGCCCGCGTCGGCGCTCGATGGCCCGCCCTCGTTCGCGAGGAGCGGCAACATTACGCCGGCCAATTATTTTGGCGACGGCAAGTTTTATGCGGTCAACACGATGCAGCCCGCGTACCAGCCGAGCGGCAACGCGCCGGCCGCCGTGGGCGATATGGCGTCGCTGTACGCCGACACGATGAAAGCCACGACGCTGCCGCCGCAGACGCAGGCGACGATCGGCGACATGCTGTCGGCAAAGCACGTCGGGTGGAAGTGGTACGGCTCGTCGTGGAACGCGGCGCTGCGCGACGGCACGCAGCCGCCCGGCATCAGGCGGAGCGTGATTTATGCGTCCGGCGCCGGCGGGATTGCCGACTCCGCGAATGTCGATTTTCAGCCGCATCACCAGCCGTTCAACTACTACTCGGCGTTCGATCCCGTGCGCCACGCCGCGGAGCGCGCCGAGCATCTCAGGGATTACGACGACCTTGTCTCCGACGCGGCCGCCGGGACGCTCCCCGCAGTCGCCTTCTACAAGCCTGACGGCCGGTACAATCAGCACGAAGGGAACGCAAACCTCACCAGCGGCGATGCGAACATCGCGGAGCTCATCGGGAAACTGCAGCGGAGCCCGCAGTGGAAGGGCATGGTGATCGTGATCACGTACGATGAATTCGGTGGCGTGTGGGACCACGTCTCACCGCCGAAGGCCGATCTCCTCGGTCCGGGGACGCGCATACCGGCGATCATTGTCTCGCCACTGGCGAAAAAGGGGACGGTGGACCACACGCAGTACGACACAGGATCGATCCTGCGGCTGATCACGCGCAGGTTTGGGCTGGACATGCTCCCTGGGCTCACCGCGCGAGACAAGGCGCTGACAGCCGCCGGGGGAAAGGCGATGGGAGACCTGACGGCTGCACTGAACCTGCAGTAGCGAGCGTATTGGGGCGTCGCCCTTCATGCGACCGTGCGCTATTTTGCGTGATGCATCTGCGCAAACTGGCTTCGCGCGTCGCGCTCGTCGGCATACTCGCCGCGAGCGCCCTGATCGCTCCCCGCGCCGGCGCCCAAGTGTCCATGGTCGGCGCGAGCGACCCCGTGTATACATGGCTCGAACGGCAGCGCGTTGCCGGATTTGCGCCGGACTTCTCGTACGAGATGCTCCCGCTTTCGCGCGGAACGATCGTCACGCTGCTCGATGGGATCAACAAGCACCGGGATCAGCTGTCGGGCACGGATCGCGAATTGCTGGCGAGCTTTGCCCGCGAGTTTTCAAAGGACTCGCTGGCCGTGTCGAAGGCGGATACTTACCTGCAGGGGTGGGATTCCACGCTGGCGTCGTCGGTCAAGCGGAAGCTCAGGCTCTTCGCATCAGACCGCGAGCCTCATATGTACGTATACACCGACTCGGAGTCCAATGCCGCGCTGGATTTTCGGTGGTCGGTGGGATCGTTCAGCCAGAAGATCGGTGCGAACAGTCTTTCCGAGAAGTACGGATGGGCGGACCTGCATCTGTACGCCACGATCTATAACTCGCTCGGGCTCGACGTGGACGGGGTCAACGCGTATTCCACAGGCGACGGCGCATACATTCGCCGCGTGCCCAGATGGGCGGCGGCGGCGACCTCAGACAGTGCGACCCAAAACTCGGTGCTCTACGCGCAGGCGTATGCTTCGTGGCGGCACCGTGACCTCGGTATAGACATTGGCGATGGCGCGCCGCGCATCGGGCTGGGCGGGCAAGAGGCCGTCATTCTGCGCTCGCAAGCGCCGAACTATCCGTGGGTGCGGCTCAGCTTTACGCGCAAGCATCTGCAGTTCATCGAGATGTACGGCGCGCTTGCCGGGCCATCCGCGGACACGGTTATCGCCGGAGTTCCGTCGAGCACGTACGTCGACCGGTGGTTCGCGCTGCACCGCCTGCAGATTCGGCCGAGCGACGTTCTGCAGTTCGGATTCACCGAGTCGGTGACATACAGCAATCGAGGGTTCAACATTGCCTATCTGAACCCTGTTTCGCCGTTGTTCGTGGCCGAGACCGACAAGCACGACAACTCCGACCTCATCTGGTATATCGACGGCGTGTATCGGCCGTTTCACAGAGTGCAGCTATACGGAACACTGGGCATCGATGACCTCTCCGATTACTCGGACATCATCAAGCCGACCGGCGAACGCTCCAACAATGACCTCACGACCAAGCTCCTCTATCAGGCCGGTGTGATCGTCGCGCTGCGCCAGGGAACGGACCTTCAGGCAGAGTATCTGCGACTCGATCCGTACTACTACACGCACTTCCTCCCGCTCAACACATATCAGCAGAATGGCTACGCGCTCGGCTCCGACATCGGACCGAATGCGGACCAGCTCTGGTTCTCGCTGCGCCAGTGGCTGCCGGGCGGAAGGAACTGGGTGCGCGCGACATTCGCATATACGCGGCACGGGCTGAACGTCGTCGACTCGACGGGCATGGTCGTGACGGACGTCGGCGGGTCGATCAACTCGATCGACGGCGGAAAGATCCTGTTTCTTTCGGGCGACCTGGAGAAGACCGCCGCGGTCACACTCGCCGCGCACTTCGAGCCGTCGCGCAGCTTCGGCGTCAATGTCGAGTACACCAATCAGCGCACCGTGTACGGCGCCACGATTCCCAACATGCAAACGCTGCGAGTGGGCGGAACCTTCTCGTTCTATCCGCTGAGCTTCCTGTTCAGCCTGGTCGGGCTGGGGCCTTGACGCCGCGCTCGTAGAGGCGCCACCGCATCCGATCCGTCGCGCCGAGCGCGCGCATCGGCTTCACGATCAGGTGGTTGTCCTCGAGCAGCCACGACGCCTCGGCGCCCTGGACGTTCATCGCGACGCCGCGGCGCATGATCTCATGCGTGAACAATGCGAGAATCGTGCGCGAGCGGAACTTGTCCTTCACGCCAAGCGCCATCACGCGGCCGTACTTGGCGGCACGCTTGTACCAGAGCATGCGCGCGAGGCCGAGGGGGAAGAGACGACCGCCGCGGTTGTGGATGAGCGCTTCGTTGTAGTCCGGTACGACGAACATGAATCCCGCGGCCTCGCCGTCGACGTATGCGATGAACGAGAGTTCCTTCCAGGCGAGGTGCTTCATGTCCTTCGCCATGTGATGGAACTCGGTCTCACCCATCGGAATGAAGCCCCAGTTTTTCTCCCACGCGTTGTTGTAAATATCCCAGCAGAGTGCGACCTCGCGCTGAAACTTGCCCGGGTCGATCGTGCGGAACGTGATGTGCCCTTTCGCGACGGCGCGCTCGGCATGGCGCACGAGCAGCTCGGGCGGCTGGAAGTTCGGGCGGTTGGCGAACCAGAGGCCGAGAAGATCTTTTGCCTTCGCCATCCCGGCGCGCGCGCAGAGCGTGTCGTACCAGGGTGGATTCCACGCGGTCATGAAGGTCGGCCGGTGTTCGAAGCCGTCGACGAGAAGCCCGCACTCGTAGTTCGTGCTCGGGTTGAACGGGCCGCGCATCGTCGCAAGACCGCGGGCGGCGAGCCATTTCTCGGCGGCGTCGAACAGCGCATCGGCGACGGCCTGGTCGTTGACGGACTCAAAAAATCCCCAAAACCCCGCGCGATCGGCGTTGAACCTGTTGTGCGCGCGGTTTTCGATGGCGGCGATGCGCCCCACCGGGACGTCGCCGCGGAAGGCGACGAAGAGCGCGCGGGCCGCGTCGTGATAGAATGGGTTCTTGCGATCGTCGAGCGCGTCGAGCACCGACTCACGGAGCGGCGGCACCCATTGTGGGTGATCCTTCGCGTTGTAGAGACGCCACGGCACGTCGACGAACAGACGCAGGTCGCGGGGCGTGACGACCGGACGGACGTCGATGCTGGCGGAGTTATTGGTCATGGAGAGAGGGCGAGCGCGCCATGGTACCTGCGGGTGGCGTCGGCGGGGAGCGGCAGGTCCGGAAGATCGATGATGCGCGTCGGCGCGCGGTCGTGTGGAGAGGGCTCAGGTTCCGTGCCGAACAGGCCGGCTCCCGTCGCCTTGACTGACGCTTCGAGCCGGCACCAATGGCGGATGAACGCGTCGGCTTCTGGTTCGCCGCGCGCGATGTCTGCGCGCAGCTCGTCGTGCGTAGGCGCGTCGAACATGCGGTCGGCGATTTTCTGCCACTCCGGCACTGTGCGGACGAGCTCAACGTCCACGCCGACTTCGACTGTGCGGCTGAGCGCCACGAGGAGCACATCGCCGCCGTGCGCGACGTTGAAGTGGAGCGGCCGGCGCGCGTCGCGCGCGGCAAGATATGGCTTGCCGCCTGGCGCGCGCGCTATGTCCATTTCCGGGAGAAATAAAGTCGTTACGTGAGATCGTACGTCCAGAAGTACGCGAGTTTGTTCGCGGGGCTCGCCGCGGTCGCCGGCTTCGCGGGGCTCACCAAAGCTTTCGCGAACGCCGTGTTTTTCGTGAGCCTCAGGGCTTCCAGAATGTCCGTGATCCACCTGACGCTCGTGATGTCCGTCCGTGCGTACGTTCGGACGTAACGGGTCAAAAGTGCCGAGAAACAGACGGGTGCCGTCGTCCGCGGGATCCGGCCGGTCGCCCACTCGGCCGCCGGGCGCACCGCCGGGCGCGCCGCCGCGCGCATCGCCGAGCGCGCGGCCAAGTATCTCCCGCACCGCGGCGTCAACCGCCGCGCGCCCGCCCGCCACATGCGCGCAGCACACCACGGCGTCGTTCGCCTCGAGCAACGCGGGAAGGTCCGCGCCGGGCCACGCGATGACCGCCACTCGCGCCGCGTGTTCCCGCCCGCGAGGTTCGGCCATCACCCTCGCGCCGGCAGGCGAGCCTCGTCGCGCACGGCGACGGCCGCGACCGCCGCGATCGCCGCGACCGCGGTCAGCGCATCGGCGAGCGCCGCCACCGCACCGCGCAGTTGTCCGTCCGTGTGGAGCGCCGTGATAAAGAACCGCAGCCGCGCCTGATCTTCCGGTACAGAGGGCGCAAGCATCGGCTGCACGTCGTACCCTAGGTCGAGCAGCAACTCAGAGAGCTTTGCGGCGCGCACCGAGTCGCCCACGATGACTGGAACCACCGGCGTGCCAGAACCATCACCGATGACGATGCCCGCCTCCGCGCAGAGCGCGCGAAACCGGTCCGCGCGATCGCGCAGCCGCGCGACGCGCTGCGGTTCCGCGCGCAGCTTTCGAAGCGCCGCCAGCGCTGCCGCGGCATTCGCCGGTGCCATCCCGACGCTGTACACGAATCCGGGTGCGGTATACTTGAGGTACTTCACCAGCGCCGCGCTGCCCGCGATATACCCGCCGACGCTCCCGAGTGACTTGCTCAGCGTGCCCATCCAGATCTCGACGCGCCGCGGGTTTACGCCGGCGTGCTCTGCCAAGCCGCGCCCCGTCGCGCCGAGGACGCCGAGCGAATGCGCCTCGTCCACCATGAGCATTGCGTGGTGACGCGCCTTGACGTCCACGAACCTCGCGAGGTCCGGCGTGTCACCGTCCGCGCTGTAGACTCCCTCGATCACCACCATTGCACGCCGGTGCTGCGCGCGCGAGCGGGTGAGCATGTCGTCGAGTGCCGCCCAGTCATTGTGCGGAAACACCAGACGCCGTGCGCCGGAGAACTCCGCGCCCTGCATTGCGCTGTTGTGCAGGAGCGCGTCGCAGAACACAATGTCGTCCGGGCCGAGCAAGTGCGAAATGGTCGACACGTTGGTCGGGTGCCCGCCGATATACGCGATCGCGTCGTCCGTGCCGACGAACGCGGCGATCTCCGCCTCGAGGTCGAGGTGCACCGCGCGCTCGCCGGAGACGACGCGGCTCGCCGACACCGAGGTCCCCCACCGTGCAATGGAGTCCTGCGCCGCGCGCGTCACGTCCGGGTCGCCGGAGAGCCCGAGGTAGTTGTAGTTCGCGAAGCTCACCAGCGGCCGGCCGTCGATGGACGTCGCGCTCGTCGCAACCCCGTCGTGCACACGAAAGAACGGATTGGCGGCGCCGTTGGCGGCGAGCATCTCGAGCCGCTCCCGCAGCGTGCGATACTCGGCCCATTGCGCAACGTCCGTGCTCGCCGCGGTCGGGGTGCCGTAGCGGCGGCGCGGTCCGGCCGGAGTCGCCGCAGTCGCTCGCGATTCGCCGGCCGCAAGGAAGTGTGCGAGCGCGCCGATGTCCGGCTGGCTCCACAGCTGCGCGGCGTCAATCGGTCGGCCGAGCTGCCCTTCGAGCGCCACCAGCAGGCGCGTCGCGGCGATCGAATCCACGCCGAGGTCGCGAAGCGTGGCGCGTGAGTTCGCGCGCGTCGCGTCGATGAACAGTTCGTCGCGGAGCCAGTCGAGGACGAACGCCTCGATCGCGTCGGCCATCGGCGGCACGTCGCTTCCGGGCGCGCGCCACCGCGCAACGACGTCGAGCAGGCCGCTGAGGTACGCCGCGCGGCACGCGCGCCGCTGGATCTTGCCGCTCGACGTGCGTGGGATCGTCCGCTGGCGGATCAGGACGATCTCGTCCGGAACGACGCCGACCGTCGACGCGAGTCCCGTGCGGACCGCGTGAAAGAGCGATCCGAACGTCTGCTCCTTATGCTGGCGGCCCACTTCCGCCACGAGCACGAGCCGTTCGCGGCCGCCGTCTTCGACGCTGAACGCGGCGGTGAACCCGGGGCGCAGGTTTTCGTTGCTCCGCTCAGCGGCGACCTCGATGTCGTGCGGGTAGTAGTTGCGGCCGTCGAGGATCACGAGATCCTTCAGGCGCCCCGTGATGATCAGCTGGCCGTCCGCGATCACGCCGAGATCGCCGGTGCGCAGGAACGTCCGGCTCGCCGGCCCGCTCCCCGCGAGCCGCGCGCGGAACGCCGCCGCGGTCGCGTCGGCGCGGTTCCAATATCCCATGCCGACGCTGCCGCCGGCGGTCCAGATCTCGCCGACCTGTCCGTCCACGCACGGGACACAGCTGTCAGGGTCGACGATCGCCACCGTAACCTCCGTGGCCGGCGCACCTGCGGCGACCAGCGCGACCGCGTTCGCATCGGATGTGGCCGCCGCACGCAGCTCCCCGGATTCCAGTCGCACGCGATCGGCGATCACCACATGCGCGCGCGTCGTGCGCCCGCCCGACACGAGAAGCGTTCCCTCGGCGAGACCGTAGCAGGGAACGAACAAGTCACTGCGCAGGCCGCACGGTGAAAACGCCTCGACGAACCGCGTCAGCGTGTCGGCGCGCACGGGCTCGGCGCCGTTGAACGACGTGCGCCACGCCGAGAGGTCGAGTGTGCGCCGTTCGTCCTCGCCGATACGCTCGACGCACAGATCGTACGCAAAGTTTGGCGCGCCGCTCGTCGTCGCGCGGCAGCGCGAGATCGCCTCGAGCCAGCGAAAGGGACGCTGGAGGAAGGTCGCGGGCGCCATCAGCGACGTGGGGACGGATGCGTAGATCGGCTGGAGGATGCCGCCGATCAATCCCATGTCGTGAAAGGGCGGCAGCCAGAACACCGCACCGTCGTTCTCCTCGTGCTCGGTGACACGGTGCACGACGACCGAATTGTGCAGCAGGTTCGCGTGGGAAAGCATCACACCGCGCGGTTCGCCCGTGGAGCCCGACGTGTACTGGAGCATCGCGAGCGACGACGTCACGACCGGAGGGTCGGGGAGCGTCAGGGCGCCGCACGTGAGAAGGCGGGTCACGTCGAGCCAGGTGACGGCGCCGAGCTCGGGCGTCAGCGTGAGCCAGCTCTCGAGACGCGCCATGAACGCGCCGGAGACGATGGCGACGCGCGCGTCGCAGTCGGCGACCATGCGCGCAACACGCGTGTCCGCGCGGCGCGGATTGGGCGGGTACGCCGGCACGGCGACGGCGCCCGCGTACAGGCAGCCGAAGAACGCCGCAATGTAGTCGAGCCCCGGCGGCACCAGCACCACGACGCGATCGCCCGGGACCACGTGCTCGCTCAGCCCGGCCGCGATGGCACGCGCCCGCTGGCGCAGCTCCGCAAACGTGATCGATGCCTGCTCGTGTCCGTCGCTGTGTATGTAGCGAAAGATCGTTCGCGACGGTTCCCTGGCCGCCCGGTATTCGAGCACGTCCACGAACGTCTGCGCGCCGGCTTCGCGCGCATCGTCGGGCAGCAACCGGGTTTCGTTCACGCCTCGGGTTCCTCTGGCGATCGCGCCGCGACGGAAGACTTCGGCCCGCGAATCCACGCCGCGCGGGTGTACCAATGATAGGTGTCGCACAGGCCGGATTGAAGTGGGACCCGCTGCGCCCAGCCCAGCTCATTTCGCGCGCGGGAACTGTCGCAAATCCACCAGCGTGGGTTGGTCATGGCGGCCTTGTTCCGGTTGAGCAGCGTCGGTATACGGGTTACGATCCCTGCGGCGTCGCAGGCCCACGCGGCGGCACGCAAGAATGCGCGCGGCACTTCTACCTCGACAGGCGTTGTACCCGCGGCCTCAGCGACGGTTCGGTACAATGTGCGCCAAGTCACAGGCGCTTCGTTTGCGAGGAAATAGGTGCGCCCCACCGCGCCGGGGAGTTCGGCCGACCGAATCAAGCCATCGACGACGTCGCCCACGTGCACAATCGAGATGAGCTGCTCGGGCGGCGAGGCATAGAGCGCCACGCGGCTGGCCGCCTGCCTGAACGCCTTCAGAAAATCGCGGTCGCGCGGACCATACACCGCGGCAGGCCGGACGATCACGGTCGGCACCCGTCCGACATGGCGCCCGGCTTCGCGCTCCGCGGCGAGTTTCGACTGGCCGTAGGCTTCGATCGGCTGTGGGGCGTCGTCTTCGCGCACGGGCGCGTCGGCAGCGGCCGCGGGCCCGGCGGCCGCCTGCGACGAGACCAGCACGCACCGCGGCGGTGCGGAACGCGCCGCGAGCGCGTCGAAGATATTCGCGGCCGGGCGGACATTCCCCGCGTGGAACTGCGCGGCGGTGTGGGCCTTCGTCACGCCGCCGACGTGAAAGACGTGCGTCGCTCCGTCCCATACTGGCGACCGGCGCACCGCGTCGGCGTCGAGGAGATCCATCTCGTGGTACTCGACGCGCGGATCCCGCAGCACGCGTGACTGCGTCGCCGCGCGCGTGATCGCGCGCACGTTTGTGCCGCGCTCGAGCAGCGCGTCCACGAGGTGCGACCCGACGAAGCCGGAGGTGCCGGTGACCACCGCGAGCATGCGCCGAATCTCGCTGAGTGCGGCTTCTATGCAAGTCCCACTTGCGGCGGACGGTGCCGCGCGACGAGCGTATCTTCCGTGCAACGCCTTCTCCGGTCGCCACTGCTGTTCGGTCTCGTGCTCCTAGCCGGTGCGGCAGGGGCGTTGCTGGTGGCCGACGGAATCAACAATCCGCCGAGCCGCGAGGATCTGGGATTTGTCCGCGTCGACACGGCGAGCAAGAGCCGCGTTCTGATCCTGCTCGTGGACAGCTGGCGCCACCAGACCGCGATCGACAGCGCAATCATGCCCGCCGTCGCGCAGCTCAGTCGTGACGGCGCGTCCGGAAAGCTGGAGACGGTGTTCGAGGGGTTCACCATTCCCGCGGTCCGTGCCGAGTTCTCAGGGGCAGCGGAAACGCAGCTCGTCAACCTGATCCGCAATTTCCATTTCCGCGCGCTTCCCACCGAATCGTCGTTCCTGGACGCGAACCGCATTGGCAAGCGCGCGCTCGTAGTGGGCGACGAGCCTTTCACGCAGTTCGGTCCGTTCCTCGAGAAACGCCTGCCGCATGTGCCAGGCTTCGACATGTACGGGCTCGACAAACTCCGTCCGGGCATCGCGCTCGACGCGTACCGCAGCGGCAAGTACGACCTCGTCGTGTGCCACTACGAAACCGCGGACTGGCGCGCGCATGAGTTTGGCGTGCACGCACCGAGCTACATCGCGGCCTTTGCGCACGTGGACTCGATCATCGCGGATTTCGCGCGTGCGCGTAGGCCTGGGGACTACCTCCTCGTGTTCGGCGATCACGGGCACAACGAACGCGGCGAGCATAAGACGGGGATCTACATCCCGACTCACGGACTCTTCATCGGCCCCGATATCAAGCCGGGGGTTGTCTTTCCGTCGCTTCCCGTGAGCGATATGCGTGTGATCGTGGATCACGGGCTTGGAATCGAGTTGCGCGCGCCGGCGCGTGAGGTCACCCGCCTCGCACAGTTTCTCCCGCTCGAGCCGCCGGCTGAGGCGGCGGGCCCGGTGCAGCCGCGGGGGTCTGGGCCGAGCCGTCGCGCCAGTGACTATCTGCTGTTCGCGCTCTTTCTCGCAGCGCTCGGCGCGGCCGCGATCGCGGCGGTCTCCGGCGAATCCCGCGAACCGCGCACGGCGTGGCTGACGCCCGCCAACGCGGCTGTTGTCACGTTGTTCGTGGCGGAGATGGTGGTGCAGCAGGCGGTGCATCCCCAGTGGGCGGTTTTTCCGTTGCTCATGGTCGTAGTCGGTGCGCTCGCGTGGAAAGCGGACCACTGGCGGAGCGCGGTCGTCCTGGCGATCGGCCTCTTTTTCATTTCCCGCTTCACGCTGGACGCGGGCGCGGCGTCTCCCGTGCGCGCGCCGGTAGGGCTCGGCGAGCTGGTGCCTTTGTACATCGCCGGATCGTGCGCGAAGCTCGTCTTGCTCGTCGGCGTCGTGGGCTGGCGTCGGCTGCCGGCGGTGGTGACCGCGGCGCTCGCGACCGCGGTGCTCGCCGTGCTCGAGTATCGCGTGTGGGACCATCCCGCGGCGTTCATCGCGGTTATCGTCATCACGCTGGTGGCGCTGGCCAGGTTTCGGAGCGGAACGGCTCACCGCATCGCGCTGGTCGTATTCGGATATGCGGCGCTGTACTTCACGCTGCGACTTCCGATCTACGAATACGCGTGGGTGGATTTCTTCGTGCTCGCCGTGTGGCTTGCTGCGCGCGCGGCACCGGGGCCGTGGCTCGATGCGCTCGTGATCTGCGGCGCGTTCACCCTCACGTCCGTCTGGCTTCCGAGCGGGCTGGAGTGGGGCTTCCTTTACGGAATTTTTCCGGCCTATGTGATCGAGTTGCAGGTCGGATGGTTTGTGCCGTTCATTCTCCTCAAGCTTCCGCTGATGCTGCTCGTCACGTGGTGGGCCGCCGGCATCGGGCCCACTCGCCGGTTCGTCGGTCTCATATTCGCTTACACCGCGATTCGCTTCGTAGGCGTGTGGGTGGTGCGCCTTGCAGGTGGGACCGGGGCCGAGGTCTGGCCGTTGGCGGAGCAGGGCATCTACCTTACGACATTCGTGATTGCGACCGTCTGGGCGTACCGCCGCGCGAGATCTTACACATGAGCATGCAACTCGACACGCCGTCTCCAACCGCAGCCGCCGCGGCATCCATCGCGAAAGTCGATGTGGCGGCGAGCGCGGAGCGTTATCGCGCGCAAAACGAATTCCTGATCATCGAGCGATTTCTCGACCCGTCCGTCGTTGCGGCGATGGTCGCGGAAGCCGACGCGCTGCGCGGCGGGATCAACCGGAACTACGTGCCAGGCCAGAAGAAGGGCGGGAGCGTCAGCTCGTTCGCCCTCGCGAAGGCGGCGCCCGTCACGGTGGGACTGTATCAGTCGCCCGAACTGATGACGTTGCTCGGCCGGATCGTCGGCGAACAGCTGCTCGTGTGTCCCGAGACAGACCCGCACCGCTGCGCGCTGTATTACTACACCGAAAAGGGCGACCACATCGGGTACCACTTCGACACGTCGTTCTACAAGGGCAAACGCTACACGGTTTTGATCGGCCTCATTGAACGGTCGAGCAGCCGCCTCGTGTGCCAGCTCTATAAGGACGATCCCTCACGCGATACGGAAGAGCTGCGGATCGCAACCAACCCTGGGACGCTCGTCGTGTTCAACGGCGACAAACTGTGGCACTGCGTGACGCCGCTCGGAGAGAACGAGGAGCGAGTGGTGCTCACGTTCGAGTACGTCACGGACCAGCGGATGGGTCGGCTTCACCGGCTGGTGTCAGACGTGAAGGATGCCGTGGCGTATTTCGGCTGGCGCTCTCTCTTTCGGCGGCGGCGCTAGCACCTTCGCGTGCAGACTGGTTCGTCCAGACCCAGTAGCGGCGCTGCTTCCTGAAGATTCCCGCGAGGGTGGTGAGCAGCGTCAGCGCGAGGTAGGCGCCAAGTACCGCCGCACCGGGCCGTACGGCGGCGGCTGGAAGTCCGCCCGCAACGTCCCAGATCGCGAGAGCGATCACGGCTGTCGTGGCGAGAGGATCAGGCCAAGACCGGCGCGCCGGCATCAGGTAGCCGTGCATGACGCGCGCGACATAGCGCCCGCCGAGCAGCCCGAGCAGAAGCCATCCTTCCACCGGCCGGAGTTCCTGGCGTCGCGTCACGACCATCGCGAGCGCGATCAGCCCCGCCAGTGCCATGACAAGTGGCGCGGGAAGCCGGCGCATCCGGCGGCCGACGATGACGACCGCGCCGAGCGCCATCGCGACGACGAGTCCCGCCGCGAACGTGTACCACGGCACGCCGAACGGCGACGGCGACCGCCACCACGCGCGCACCGCGGGCACGGCCCACGAGAGGAGAAAGAGCGCGAGGATCATGTTCGCCTCGAGCGCGCCCCACGCCGTGAAATGCAGTCGGCCGTCAGCCTCGCGCTCGGCGTACGTGGTCGCAAATGCGGCGATGAGCACCACGGTCATCGCATACAGCGCGACCGGCGGCGCCGTGCCGAGCAGCGACCAGAATCCAAAGACGAGAATGCACCCCGCCCAGAGATCGCAGTAGTGGTCCACGAAATCGCCGAGCGGTGACGCCGTGCCACTCGCGACGGCCTGCATGCCGTCCAGGTGATCTCCGGCGACGTACACCTGGAGCGCGGCGAAGAACACGAGCGCGATCGCGGTCTCGGATAGGCCACTTGGCGCGAGCGACAGCGCGAGCACGGTCAACAGCGATCCGCATGCGAGCAGCGAGACGAGATTTGCCGCGAGCCAGCGCGGCACGAACGGAAAAAGGCGTGTGAACCAGACGCGCGTCAGCAGCGGCCGCGTGACCGAGGAGTCGGTAAACTGATACGCCGCGGGCGGCGCGCCTTCGTCGGGGAGCGTCATTCGGTAGGAGAATGATAGTGCGGGGCGCTGAGGAGTCGCCACTGCCCGGAGTTCGGTCGCGACAACTCGGGTCTATGCGTCGTGTTGCAACAGAAAAAACTTGCCGCGGATTTCGCGAAATCCGTGGCAAGTTTTTTCTCTTAACTGCCGTGCGCGGCCTTGATCGTACCGCGTCATCCGGTGAACGTTCAACCTCTTATGGGAAATCAAGCGCGTAAGTTGCGGAAGTTGTTCAGTGAACCGGGCGTCATTCGCCTGATCGGGGCGCACAACGCGCTGGGCGCCGCGCTTGGCGAGCGGTGCGGATTCGAAGGGATTTGGTCGAGCGGATTCGAGATCTCCACCTCGCACGCGGTGCCCGACGCGAGCATCCTGACGATGTCCGATTTCCTCGCGGCCGCGCAGTCGATGGTTGACGCCGTGAACGTTCCGGTCGTGACCGACTGCGACACCGGCTATGGGAACTCGAACAACGTCATGCGGATGGTGCGCAAGTTCGAGGCGGCGGGCGTCGCGGCCGTGTGCATCGAGGACAAGCTGTTCCCCAAGGTGAACAGCCTCCTCTCAGGAGGGCGCCAGGACCTGGCATCCATTCCGGAGTTCGTCGGGAAGCTCGTCGCCGCCAAGACGGCGCAGCGGACGGAAGAGTTCATGGTCGTCGCGCGCGTCGAGGCGCTGATCGCCGGGTGGGGAGTCGGCGAGGCGGTGCGCCGCGCCGAGGCGTACGTACGTGCGGGCGCTGACGCAATCCTCATGCACGACAAGGATCCCGCCGCCACACAGCTGCGCGCGTTCCTCAAGGAATGGTCGGGGCGCGCGCCGATCGTCATCGTCCCGACGAACTTTCCGCACATCACTGCCGTCGAGTTCGAGTCGCTCGGCGTGAAGATGATCGTGTACGCCAATCAGGGACTGCGCGCCTCCGTGCGCGCGATGGAGACGACGTTCCGGAAGATTCTCAGCGACGGCGCGACAGCTGGTGTCGAGGCAGGCATCGCGCCGATGAAGCAGCTGTTCGAACTTCAGGGGATGCCGGAGCTCAACCGCGCCGAGCGCGAGTACCATCGTACCGGCGCCGCGCCGACGCGTGCCGTGATCCTGACCGCGGGCGATCACGGGGATGCCGCCTCGATGAGCGATCTCGCCACCGAAGTGCCGCTGTCGGCGCTCGACGTGAGTGGCAAGTCGCTGCTCCGGCGGCAGGTCGAGACGCTCGCGCAGGCCGGCGTGCGCGATGTTACGGTCGTCACTGGGTACAGGCACAGCGCCGTCGAGTGCGAAGGCGTCGAGCTCGTGCACAATCCCGACTGGGCGATTACGGGAGAGGCGGCGTCGCTGATGTGCGTCGCCGATGACCCCGGCGCCCCAGCGGACCAGCGCACGCTCGTCGTGTACGGCGACGTCCTCTTCGACGCCGAGTTGCTGCGCCGCGTGCTCAAGGCCGACGCGGAACTGACCGTGGTCGTGGATCGCGGCGAGCCCCATCGCGACGGCCGCGATGGCAAGCGCAGAGACTTCGTGCAGCTCGCGGCGGCGCCGGTGCCCGGGCGGCGGTTCCTCACGAACGGCGACATGCGCCCGCTGCGGCGGATCGGCAAGCGCCTCGACGGAACCGTGGATGGCGAGTTCACGGGGATCGCACTGCTCGACGCCTCCGGATGGACGGCGCTCCGGTCGCGCTATCGGGAGCTGCTCGCCGCGGCGACGCGCACGCCGCTGCACGAGGCGCCGTCGCCCGATCGCGCCGCGCTGACCGACCTGCTCCAGGAGCGCATGGACGCCGGCGGCGTCGTGTCGTGCCTCGAGGTCACCTCGGGGTGGATCGAGATTCATTCGTTCGAGGACTACCAGTCGGCGTGCAGGCTGGTCGCCCGATGAACGAAACGGCGACGCGCGTCTCGTCGCGTCGCTTCATCGACGCGATGACGGTCCGGGGCTTCGGCCCCTGGCTTGGCGTCCCGTGCTCGTTCCTCCGTCCGTTCATCGACTATGTGATCGACCGCGACGATCTCGACTACGTCGCGTCGACGAACGAAGGCGAGGCCCTCGCGATGGCGGTGGGTGCGCAGCTCGCGGGGCGACAGCCGGTGGTGATGCTCCAAAACTCCGGCCTCGGCAATCTCGTCAACCCGCTGGCCTCGCTGACGTATCCGTTTCGCACGCCGGTGCTGCTCATCATCACGCTGCGCGGCGATCCCGGGCTCCGCGACGAGCCGCAGCACGAACTGATGGGGCGAGCGACGCGCGCGCTGCTCGACCTGCTCGAGGTCGAGAACGAATGGTTTCCATCGAGCGACGCCGAGATCGAGCCGCGCATCGATCAGGCGCTCGCGCGGATGCGCGAGACCGGCCTCCCATTTGCGTTCATTCTTCGCAAGAACGTGGTGGACGGATACGAGCCGCGCCCGCGCAGTGACCCGGCGCCGCGGCCGCGCGGCGTGCTCCATCCGGCGGTTCGGTCCGGCGGGAAGCTCACGCGGAGCGACGCGGTCGCGCTGCTTGCGGATGCGGCGGGTGATGGCACGGCGATCATCGCCACGACGGGGAAGACGGGCCGCGAGCTCTTCGAGTTTCGCGATCGTCCTACACACTTTTACGTGGTGGGGTCGATGGGGTGCGCGTCCAGCATTGGACTCGGAGTGGCGCGATACCAGGACGCGCCGGTGATGGTTCTCGACGGCGACGGCGCCGCGCTGATGCGCCTCGAGGCACTTGCAGGCATCGGTCACTCAGCGCCGCCGGCGTTGATCCACGTGATTCTCGACAACGAGAGTTACGACTCGACAGGCGGGCAGGCGACGATCTCGGCGTCCGTGAACTTTCCCGAAATCGCCATTGCGTGTGGCTACGCGTCGGCGTGCTCGGTCACCGGCGCGGACGCCATGCGCGCCGCGCTGGACCGCGCGCGGGCGTCGGCGGGCCCGCACTTGATCCACATTCCGGTCGCACTCGGCGCTGCCGCCGGCCTCGGACGTCCCGATGTCGCGCCACGCGACGTGGCCGTGCGCTTTCGCGCCGCGCTGGACTCACTGTGATCATCTTCTCGCCGGGTCCGTCGAACATTTCCGAACGCGTGCGCCGCGCGCTGCTCGCGCCGGACATCTGCCACCGCGACTCCGAGTTCACGGAACTGCTGCATGGCGTACGCGCGCGAATCCTCGAGGTGGCCGGCGTCGCAGGCACGGCGTATCAGTCGGTCGTCTACACCGGATCGGGCTCGGTTGCGATTGAGTCCGTGGCTGCGGCGGCGAAGCCGTTCGGGAAGATGCTGGTCGTCTCGAACGGGCCGTACGGCGAACGCGCGGCGGCGATGGCGCGTTACCACGGCGTCGACGTTCACGAATGGAAACTGGGGTGGGGTGAGGCGATCGACCTGCCGCGCCTCGATGACGAGCTCGCCGCGAGCGGCGCACGCGTGCTGTACGTGGTGCATCACGAGACAGCCACGGGACGGCTCAATCCGCTGCGTGAGATCGCCGCATGCGGCAAGGCGCGCGGATGCATGGTCGTTACCGACGCCGTGAGCAGCATTGCCGGCGAGACCGTGGAAATCTCCAGATGGGGGCTCGACGCGGTGATCGGGAGCGCGAACAAGTGCATCCGCGGCACGCCCGGGGCCGCGTTCGCCGTGGTGAGCGCCGGGTTTCTCGAAGGCGCGATGCGCCAGCGCGCCGCGCACTACTCGAATCTCGCAGAGCATGCCGTGGCCGAGTCGCGCGGCGAGACGCCGTTCACGCCGGCGGTGCAAACGCTCTACGCCTTTCACGAGGCGCTCGGCGAGACGCTCGATGAGACCGTCGCCGCACGCATCGTGCACTATCGCAATCTCATGCAGCTGCTCCAGGACGGTCTCACACCGCTCGGCGTGAGGTACCTTCTCCCCGCGGACGCGTACGGCAGCACGCTGCTTTCGTGCGCGCTTCCGGCTGGCTGGTCGTTCGGTCGTTTGCATGACGCGCTGAAGCCGCGCGGCTACGTGATTTACGCGGCGCAGGGAGCGCTGAAGGAGAGCGCGTTCCGCCTGGGCCTCGTCGGCCACTTCGGCGCGGCGGATGTGCGTGGATTTCTCGGTGCGTTTGCGGAGGTGGTGCGCGCGTGAGGGCGGTGATCCTCGTGGCGGGGCGGGGGATGCGTCTCCGCTCCACGACCGAAATGCCCAAGTGCCTCCTCGCACCCGGCGGCACGGCGCTGATCGACCGCTATGTCACGCAGCTCGACTCACTCGGCGTCGCGGCGACGGTGGTCGTGGGTTTTCGCGGTGAGATCGTGAGCCAGCGCGTCGCGGAACTTGCGCCGCGGCATGCGCCGACGGTGGTGACCAATCCCGACTATGAACGCGGCAGCATCCTCTCGCTCGCGCGCGCCCTCGACGTTGTGGAGGGAGAGATTCTGCTGATGGACGGCGACGTTCTCTTTCATCCTGATTTGCTCAGCCGGCTGGTGGCCCCACCGCACGCGAATGCGTTGCTGGTGGATGTCGGCACCGAGTTCACCGGAGAGGAATACATGGCCGGCGTCGACGCGGGGCGCGTGACCGAGCTTCGCCGTGCGGCGGTGCCGGGACATGATACGAGCGGAGAGTGGGTCGGCTTCGCCCGGCTCGACGCGGCGGCGGTCGTGAGACTGCGCGCCGCCATCGCCGCGCGGATCGCGGCGGGCGAGACGGGCGGAGGATACGAAGACGCGCTGGCGTCGATTCTAGGCTCGAGCGAAGTGCAGTGCGTGGGGACGGAGGGGTTGCCGTGGATCGAGATTGATTTTCCGGAGGATATGCTCCGTGCGGAGACGTTGTTCGGCGAGAAGTGATGAGATGGAAGCGGGAGGGCGGGATTTCGCCCCGACGCGAGAGGCGGGGACGGGAAGCGGGATCCGTGACTCACTCCCGCTTCTCGCATCCCCACCCCGATTCCCGCTTCGGGTCGAAATCTCGCCTCCCGCGTCCGCCGTTACGGCCGGTGCGCGAGCGAATCGCTCCACACTCGATCCTGCTCAACCAGCTGCGACCAATATCGAATGTCCGCCGTCAGCCGCTGCGGCTCATCCGGCGCGAATGGCGTCTGCGCGAACGGAAGCAGCTGCGGTTCTCCCGCCGGGAACGACTTGTATGCGTAGTGGATGGCGGGGTCGTGTGAATCCACGAGCAGCGTGAATCCGCCGCGGTCGAGTCGATAGCCGCGACTGTTGATCGACACCGCGCTCCGCTGCGATTCGGGAATCGGCGCAAACAAATCCTGCCCCGGACTCGAGTACACGCCGCGGTCGCCGATCCAGTCGAGCACCGTCGGCAGCAGGTCGACGTGACTCGCGGTGATGTCATCGCGGCGCGGCGCGCCGACCAGCCGCGCGGGGCCGTAGATCAGCGCCGCGGTGTACACGGCCGGGTCCACCGGCATTCCGCGCCATCGCGCGTCGAGCACTTCGTCCGTGCGGTCCGAGTGGTCGCCAATCACGACGATCACCGTGTTTTTCCATCGCGGGCGCGTCTTGAGAAACGCCACCACACGGCCGATTTGCGCGTCGATATTCTCGAGGCAGAGGTCGTAGCGGCGTTGGCGGCTCGCGGACGGCACGGAGTCGCCCCGCACTGCGGCGCTGTCCTCGAGCACGTATGGTGTGTGTGTGCCGTTCGACGCGATGTACGCGAAGAACGGCTGCCGCGGCGCCGCCTCGTCGTGCGCCTGCACGCGGTCAATGACGCGATCCATCAGCACCCGGTCGGGCGTCGTCTTGAAATAGAACAGCCGGTTTTCGGGCAGGTCGAACACGCGCTCGTCGTACCAGCGGCGGGCCCACGTGAGCTGATTGTCGAAACTCGGATTCCCGCCCCACAACGCCATGGTGTGGTAGCCGTGCGCGCGAAGACGCGCCGGGATGGCGTCGATGCGCACGTTGGGATAGTTCGCGATGATGAACGCCGACCCGTGCTCCCACTGGCCGGTGTTGATGGTGATGAATCCGCGCGGACTCGGCTCGCCGCTCGCGATGTAGCGCGGGAACACCACGGATTTCGCGGCGAGCGAGTCGAGATGCGGCGTCACGGACCGGCCGGGCGCGCGTGGAAAGAGTCCGTAGCCGACGTCGTGGCCGCGCAGCGACTCGACTACAAAAAAAATAATGTCCGGTGATGTCGTATCACGCGCGGCCAGCGAGTGGCCGGGCGCGGGCGCGCGCATGAGCGGATACTTGTCGGAGAGCCATCGGCTCGTGCCGCCGGGATCGAGTTCCGCTCGCAGCTGGGCGCGTTCGGCGCTTTCTTCCGCCGGCGTGAGCGCGCGCACCGGAAACAACGCGGCGCGCGCGAGGACGATCTCCGGAGGCAGGACCATGTCGCGCTGGTGATACCACGCGAACATGAGCGGCGCATAGCAGATCGCCGCGGCCGCGGCGCAGCGTGCCGCCCCGCGCCAAGTGGGGACGCGCGGTGGTTCGGCGGACCGCCGCCGTGCACGCGCGACGAGCAGCACGATCAGCGCGAGCCACGCGCCGAGGCATACACTGAGCGTCATTGCGAGGTACTTCGGATCTTCGGCGACGGGCGTGAGCCAGTCGCCGTTGACCACGCTCGGCGTGAGGTAGGTGCGGAAGTGGACGAGCGAGAGGCGCTCGCCGCGGAACCGCTGCATGCCGAAGTCCACCTGCGTGATGAGGATCAGCGCGAACGCCGTCGCGATCCCCGTGGCCGTCACAATCCAGCGCGCCGGCGGCACAGCCTTCCACAGTGCGAACCACGCCGCCGCCATCACGAGAATCCAGCAGCTATAGAGCGGCACCGCGATCATCAACGAGTTGAGCGGGGAGACCTGCAGCTGCTGCCCGGCCGCGTCTTTGCCGAAGTTGAAGAGGAGCAGCCCTGCCATCTGAGCCGCCCACGCCACGGTGAACGCCGCAGTGAGCGGGTGCAGGTCGGCAAGGCGCGGAATCTTCATGGCAGCCGACCCGCGCGCACAGCGGTCATTACGGACGCCACATCGCCCAGACGTCGAGCTTGTAATCCTTGTCGTTTGGGTCGATCGCCGGCCACGGCACGCCGCCCGAGGGCCTGAACACGCCGCCGAGCGCGCCCATGCCACCGTCGATCACGGTCGCCCCAGTGGGATTGTCGTACGCGACGGTGAGCCGGTAGACGTGATCCGGATGGATCGCGTAGCCGAGCGTGAAGAGGAATCGCTTGATGGGGATCTGTTTTGGCTCGCCGTCGGCCGTCGTGTCGGGATGCGTCTGCCAGATCACCTTGTGCGCCGTGCGATCCTCGAACTTGAACAGCGTCGCGTAGCGATGCACGTGCCCACTGAACCCGATGATCCGACCGGCGATCGCGGGCTTCGCCTCCCAGAACCACTCCGAATGCCCCGCGGGGATGTCGAACGCGTGGCCGCCGGCCGGCGGCGTGACGTCCATGTAAAAAGGCGAAATTGTGAAATCGCCGAACAGCGCTCTGGCGGACGTGAACGGAAAGTGCACCCGGACGTGCACGCCCTCGTACGCGCGATCGCCCGACCGCAGCATGGTGCGGACGAGCAACGTATCGCCCGCGTGCGCCTCGTACCCAATGAGGCTTGGAATTGAAACCGTTCCCGTCTATGGTCCGGCGGCCGCCACGCGCAGCATGATTCCGCTGAACAACTCACGCCGCTGCGTGGCGATGACGTTCACATGATGCAGCAGCGACTGCGGCACCGGATGCCCGTCCCGGTCCACGAGATCGACGCGGTAACCATGCAGCCATCCGGTTGCCGGCACGAGCGCCCAGAGCGGCGGTGCCTCGGGCATCTTCATCTCGTGGTCGTCATCGTGCCCGTCGTGCATCGCGGCGGCCACGTCGAATGGGCCGATGTCGAGCAGCAGTTCCCCGTGCGTCATCGACGCCGTCATCGTGATCTTCGTCGCGGCGGTGTCCATCGGCATCGCCATCGCGCCGGAGGCCGCGCTGCTCCCGCCCGCCTGGCTCGACGCGAGCGCGGGTGCGAATACGGCGGCGATGACAACGAGACGGCGGATCAGGCGCACGGAATGGCTCAGCGGTAGGTGATTGCATAGCCATCGCCCATCCAGCGGATCTTGCGGCTGAAGAGGAACGACGGCGGGAGTACGAAGAAAATAAATGCAGTGTACAGCTCCAGCGCCCACACATAGCGCGTGTGGTGTGCGAGGGCGAGCCGCCGCTGTTGCACGAGGAGCACAGTCGCGTCGATCGCGCTCTTGGCCGCGACGAACGCGAGCCACCACTGCCAGCCGAGGAGCCAACCGGCGATCGTGTAGGACGCAATGCCGAATCCCCAACAGAACGCGGCCGCGAGAGGCAGCAGGTACAGCCACCCCTGCGCGGTTCCGCCGCCGAGCCAGCGGCGCTGCTGGCTGATCAGGTGGCGCGCGGACGGCACTGGACGGAGCTGCGCCATGGTCTCCGTGTCGGCATAGCACTGCACCTCCATCTTTTGGCGTGCGGCCATCGTGAACAGCGCAAGATCCTCCGCGACGCGAAAGTCGGCTCGCTCCAGGCCCCCAGCCTCCTCGTACACAGAACGGCGGATCGCCATGTTCGGGCCGAGGCATACGAACGGAAGTCCCCAGCCCGCAATACCGAGACTGAACAGCTGCGTATACCCCCACGAGATCCGTTCGATCGTGCCGACGGCGCCGTCGGCGTCGACGACCACGGTCCCGCCGGTCATCCCGGTGCGCGGCGTTACGCGGCCAAGCATGTTGCGAATCCAGTTCGGGTGCACCGCCGCGTCTGCATCGGTGATGAAGACCCATTCTCCCGTCGCTGTGTCGAACCCGTGTGCGATGCCGCGCGCCTTCGCCTCGAGTCCGTTCGGCGGAAGCGCTGCGGTGTGGAGGGCGAGTACGTGCGCGTGACGCGCAGCCGCGTCGTTCACGATCGCGCCCGTTGCGTCGTCCGAGCAGTCGTCGACGAGCACCACCTGCAGCTTGCCGGCGGGGTAGTCGAGCGCGAGCAGCGACGCGATGCAGCGCGGCAGGTCGCGCGCTTCATTGCGCGCGCTGACGATCACGGTCACGGGGACGCACGCGGCGTCGGCGAGGCGCACGGACCGCGGCAGGCGGCGCACGCCAAGCAGCAGCGCGATAATCATCGGGAAATACGGGACGGTCAGCGCGACGACCGCCCACTGCCACCATGCTGCCGGCACCGGCAGCGCGGTCACGTCTCGCGGAGCGCCGACAGCGCCGAGAGCGCGAACATGGTGGTGAAGCCGATGGTGAGCGACGTGTGGAATGGCATGAAACCGTACGCGCGAAACGGGAAGTCCATCACGAGCGCCGTGAGGAAGAACAGCGCGAGCGCGCCCTCGAACCAGGTGAGCGGCGGGATCGCGCTCGGTGAATATGCCGTGGATTTCCAGCTGTCGGATTTTTTCGCGATGTTGTACTTCGCCGTGCGATGGAACACCGGCGCCCCGCCGCGGAATCCGTCCGCCAGCGCCACGCACATCATGAACGACGACCCCACGAGCAGGAACACGAAGAGCGGAAACGTGACGGCGAACTCCTTCACCGTGCCCCATGTGGTCTTGCCGTAGTGGCGGAGTGCCAGCCACGAGAACCAGGGCACGAGCACCACACTGACCTGCGAAATGCCGAATAGCCAGACGAGCGAGGCCATCCACGCGTTATTGCGCAGCGCGACGATGAACCATGGGCTCATGATCGCGATCAGGAAAATTCCGGGGATGATGAAGACGTTGAGCAGGTCGAACACTGCGTGGCTCTTGATGAGCACAGGAAGGTCGGCGCGCAGGAGCGTCGGGAGTAGCTTGCGGATCACCTGCGCGCGGCCCTTGGTCCAGCGGAACTGCTGCACCTTGAAGTCCACGATGGTGACCGGGATTTCCGCGGGCGCGTCGACGCCGCACGTGTAGATGAACTTCCACCCCTTGAGCTGCGCGCGCAGGCAAAGGTCAAGGTCCTCGGAGATGGTGTCGCCCTGCCATCCGCCGGCGTCGGCGATCGTCGCCTTGCGCCAAAGCCCGGCAGATCCGTTGAACCGGATGAACAGCCCCGCCCGGTCACGCGCCTCCTGCTCCACGAGAAAAAACGCGTCGTGCAGGAGCGTCTGCGCGCGAGTCAGCCCTGAGTACAGCCGGTTGATATGGCCCCATCGCGCCTGCACCGCGCCGACGCCCGAATCTGCGAAATATGGAACCGTCACGCGGAGGAAATCCGCGCGGGGGCGGAAGTCGGCGTCGAAGATTGCGATGATGTCGCCCGTCGCACGCGGTGTGGCGATCGCGAGCGCGCCGGCCTTGAACCCCACGCGATCCGCCCGCCGCGCCACCGTCACACGCACGCCGCGCGTGCGCCAGTGCTCGGCGCGCTCGTCGATGATCGCCCGCGTGTCGTCGGTCGAGTCGTCGACGATCTGCACCTCGAACCGGTCGCGCGGATAGTCGAGCGACGCGCAGGCGTCGATGGCGTCGGTGGCCACATAGCGCTCGTTGAACATCGGCACCTGCACCGTGACCGACGGCCATGCATCGTCGGTCATCGGTGGAAGCGCCCGGCTCCGCTCTGCGCGCCGCCCCTTGAAGAAAAAATACAAGAGGTGAAACTGTCCGACGGTGTACACCATGACGATCGCGACGCCCAGCGTGTACAGCGCGAGGACGAACGCGGACGCCACCGTGCCCACGAGGAACGCCGGGATCGCCCGAACGATGGCGTCGGCCGACATCGCGGTCATCGCGGTGACAGCGGCGGCCCGTACGTATTGGGCGCACCGCCCGTGCGCCGCGTGCCGGGACGGAAATAAATGATCGCGCGGCGGATCGTGAGCGCCCACCCGCGGCCAACGCTCTTGTCGCCGTAGCGGTAGCCCACGGCGTACTCCACCACGTCGCCGCTCGTGCCGCGCGAGAGACCGAGGCGGAGCGACATCCCGACGTTCGCGGCGAGACGCGGGGACTCGTTGTCGTACCATGCGCCGCCGTAATCCACGAACGGCGCGAGCCCCACGTCCACCAGGCCGAGGAAATCTTCGCGCACGACGAACCGGTCCTCCACTGATCCCCACAGCATCCGGTTTCCGGTGAATGTGTGGGCGGAGTACAAGCGCGGACCGTTGTCGTAGGTCCAGAGGTCGAACTCTGCGCCGGGGTTTTCGTTGCGCATGGCGCCCGCCTCGGCGTGCATCAGCAGGCTTTGCGACGGCGACGCCAACTGCACCGCGGTCGCCTCACCGCTGACGCGCCCCGAGTCCAGCCCCGCCCGGCCGTAGACGCCGTCGGCGGTGAGTCGCGCGATGCCGAACCCGCCGCGCCACGACGTCCCCTTCTGGAGCGCGGTCGCGAGCCCGACGCCCGCGTGATCCTGCTGATAGCCGAACGCGCGCGGCGCCGCCCACACGCCGACGTTGAGCCGGTCCGTGATGTCCGCATCTTCGCGGCGGCCGATCGAGTTGAGGTTCTCGACGACTCTCAGGTGCGGACGTCCCATGTCGAGCCCGAGGCCGATCGTCCCGAATACCGGCTGCGGTGCGGCCGTGAGCGAATCCGGCGAGAATCCTTCACGGCGCCAGGTCGCCGCGAGGAGCAGCCGGGTGTAGCCGGTGCTCGACGCCGTCGACGCGATGCCGCTCGTCACCGTGAACCGGAGCGCCTCGCGCTGCGGCGTGGCGATCTCGGCGCCGTCGCGGAATACGAGCACACGCTGGTTCGCTTCCTCGCCGTCCGTCGTCAGCGCGCGCTTCGCGGCGCTTTCAAAAAATGGCACGCCATAGATCCAGTCCGCCTGCGTGCCGTCCGAGCGGTCGAGGTATTCGGCATTCGCGATATCGTGGCGAACAAAGAGCGACGGGTGCGCAAAGAGCAGTTCGGTTTCGTGGCGATCGGGCGTCACGCGGTAGTCCGCGCCGATGGTCGTCGCCGTGCCGAGGAAGTTGCTCTCGATCAGCCCGGCTTCCCAGACGACCGATCCATTTGCCGTGCCATAGTTCGCTTGCGGGACCGTGGTCCAGCCGTCGTCCGTCGTCACGACAATGGCGAGGCGGCCGTTGATGTGCGCTGTGTCCACCCGCACTTGGCGGAAAATTCCGAGGCGCCGCAGGGTACGCTCGCTCTCGACGACCCGGGCCGAGTCATACTGGTCACCCTGGCTGATCAGGAGCGCGCGCCGGATCACCCATGAGCGCGTCGTGACGTGAAGCGCATCGCCCAGGCTGGCGAGGATGTGCGGCGCGTTCTGCGCGCGATCGAAGATGTTGTGGGCCTCGACGACGACGGTATCGATCGTCTGGCCTTTGGCGGCGCACGGGAGCGCGGCCGCCGCGGCGACGCACTGGGCGAGGACGGCGACGGCGAGCGCGGTGAGGCGGAGCGCCGGGCGGAGCGTCAAAGAAAAAATGGTCGGCGATTGGGGAATACCGCCGAGGCGGCGGAAGGGGAAAGGTAAGGGGTGGGAGTAGCGCGCGTGAGCTTGGGCGGGATGCGGGATGCGAGAGGCGGGATTTTCCGGCTGATGCGAGAAGCGGGGGTTGGGATCCGAGAAGCGGGACGCTCCCCGATGCGAGAACCGGGGCGTCCCGCCTCTCGCATCCGAACAGTAGCCACTGGCGTGCTCCCTCCCTCCTACGCTATCGTCGGAGCATGCCGCCTCTCCGACTCTTTCGTTCCATCGCCGCCGTCGCGCTGCTCGCATCCGCCGCTCGCGCCCAGGACATTCCCACCGGCGACTCGGTCGTGCAGCGCATCTACGATGAAGGCATGCACCGCTCGCATGCGGCGGCGCTCGCGCAGGTGCTCATGGACTCGATCGGTCCGCGCCTGACTGGGTCGCCCGCCAATCGCGCCGCGAACGACTGGCTCGTTCGCACGTACAAGTCGTGGGGCGTGGATGCAAAAAACGAGCGGTACGGAACGTGGCGCGACTGGACGCGCGGGGTGAGCAGCCTCACGCTGGTGGCGCCTCGCACGCGAGTGCTCGAGGCCACGATGCACGCCTGGAGCGCGACGACGCCACCAGGCGGCGTCACGGCGGACGTCGTGACGATTCCGCCGGCGGCCGAACTCACGGATAGTGCGGGGTTCGCGCGCTGGCTTGCGACCGTGAAGGGAAAGCTCGTGCTCGTGTCCATGCCGCTGCCGAGTTGTCGGCCGGACTCCGACACGCGGTTCTGGGCGGATTCGGCCGTCTATCATCACGCGGTCGCGATGCGCGACAGCGCGGCGGCGGCGTGGGGCGCGCGGTTTACCGCGGCGCACATCAGCAACCGGGCGTTCCCGGCGCTGCTCGAGCGCGCCGGCGCCGCGGGAATGCTTTCGAATTCGTGGTCGCGCGGCTGGGGCGTGGACAAGATCCAGTCTGCGAGGGTGCGCTCGATTCCGTCGTTCGACGTGTCGTGCGAGGACTACTCACTGCTCGCGCGCCTCGCGGCCAGCGGTCAGCATCCGCGGGTGCACGCGGTGGCTGACGCGTCGCTCGCGCCCGGCGAGACTCCCGTGTTCAACACCATCGCGCGTATCGAGGGTTCGGAGAAGCCCAAAGAGTACGTGATGCTCTCGGCGCATCAGGATTCCTGGGATTCGGGCAGCGGCGCGACCGACAACGGCACCGGGACGATCACGATGCTCGAGGCGATGCGCATCCTGAAAATGATGTACCCGCACCCGAAGCGCACGATCATCGTGGGCCACTGGAGCGGTGAAGAGGAGGGCGACATCGGGTCATCGGCGTATGCGGCCGATCATCCCGAGATTCTCGCCGGCCTTCAGGCGCTGTTCAACCAGGATAACGGGACGGGCGAGATCGACAGCGTGCAAACGAACGGATTCGTGGACGCCGCCGCGCCGCTCGCGCGCTGGATGTCGCGCATGCCGGCCGACATCACGCGCAACGTCGTGCTGATGACGCCTGGCGTGGCGCACAATGAGAGCACGGACAGCGATGCGTTCGACTGCCGTGGCGCGCCGGCGTTTTTCCTGACGTCGTCGGATTGGTCCTACACGGACTACACGTGGCACACCAACCGCGACACCTACGACAAGATCAACTTCGATGAAGTGAAACGGAACGCGACGATGGTCGCGCTGTTCGCGTACGAGGCGTCGGAAGACCCGGACAAAGTCGGGCGCACGCGGCGTGTGCCGCCGGTTGATCGGCGGACGGGGCAGCCCGCGCGCGTGCCGCGGTGCGACGAGGCGCCGCGGAGCTTTGGGGCGACACAGAGGCCCTAAGAGGACCGAAGACCGAAGACCGAAGACCGAGGACCGACGACGGTGTACCCGCCGTTCATTTGCGTGTATGTTCCAGCGATGCGTACCACCGCCGTCAGGGTTCTGATCGTGCTGTCCACCGCGTACGCGGCTGGTGTGGGCGCCCAGTCCGTCGCGGTTCGCGCGCGTGACTCCGTTTACATCGCCAAGGCCCGCGCCGACAGCGCCCGCCTTCCGTACACGGAAGCAGACATCTACTTCATGAAAGGGATGATCGCCCACCACGCGCAGGCGGTCGTCATGGCGAAGTGGGCACCCACCCACGGCGCGAGCGGGTCGGTGCGCACACTCTGTGCACGAATCATCAACGCGCAGGGCGACGAGATAACGCTCATGCAGCAATGGCTGCGCGACCGCAATCAGGTCGTTCCCGCTGCCGTCCCGGCGCCGATGAAAATGAAGGTGAACGGCAAGGAGATGGAAATGCTCATGCCGGGGATGCTCAGCGACGCGCAGCTCAGCCAGCTGGACTCCGCCCGTGGCTCCCGCTTCGACAAGCTCTTCCTCAAGGACATGATCCAGCACCATCGCGGCGCGGTCTCGATGGTGAAGGATCTCTTTGCCACGGAAGGAGCGGGCCAGGACCAGGCCATCTTCAAGTTTGCCACCGATGTCAACGTCGACCAAACGACGGAAATCGCACGCATGCAGCGCATGCTCGGCGACTTGATTGTCGGTACTCCCTGATCACAGCAGATCTCAGCTGCTCACCGCGACTCCGATCGTTCAACCGTGCCACATCGCTCCCCAGGGGAACTCTCCATGCCGACCATGAAGTTCGCGCGCCGCTCTGCGCTCCGCACGGCTGCCGGATCACTGATTCCGCTTGCGATAGCCTTGGCGCTCGCCGCGTCGGCTGGTGCACAGGGAACCCCCGACCCGCGCGTCGGCCTGAAGGGAGGGCTCTATGACGCCGCCGAAGCGTCGTGGAATCTGCACCTCGTGTCCACCACGCCGCCTGCCGCGAAGTTCGTCAA
>JBOHTH010000385.1:0-18320 GCA_050733535.1 Gemmatimonadaceae bacterium
GGGCTCAGGCCGCTCGCAGGAAGTACGAAGAACGTGGGGTTCGCGGTCTCGATGGCGGCGAACATCGCGCCGTAGCCGCCATAGTAGTGGATCGGCAGGTAGACGCCGAGGAACACGGCGGTGCTCAGGATCATGACGTCCTTGAGCACGGAGGTCCACGCCGAGCCGCGAACGCCCGAGCTGACGACGAACACGACGAGCGCGGCACCGCCCGCCCACGCGGCAGCAGTGGGCCCAACGGATCCGTACGATGCCTCGCTCACGATGATGCCGAGCCCCTTGAGCTGCAGCACGAGGTACGGCACGCACGCCGCGACGCTCACCAGCGCGACGAGGATTCCGAGCGCAGGGCTCTCGTACTTGCGCGCGAAGAAGTCGGCTTGCGACACGAGACGCTCCTGCTTGGCGTAGCGCCAGATGGCCGGCAGCAGGAAGTATGACATCGTAAACGCGACGATCATGTACCCGACGATGTAGAGCGCGGGCGCGCCCTTGCCGTACGCCCATCCACTGCCGCCGAGGAAGGTGAACGTGGTGTAGATCTCCCCGGCCATGAGCAGGAACACCAGCGCGGCGCCGAAGCCCCGGCCGCCAACACTCCACTGTTCGAGGCTCATCGTCCGCCCGCGACGCGCGTAGACGCCGAGCGCCACCGCGGCGCCGAAGAACACCGCGATGATGAGGAGCGCAGCGCTCACGGGCCTTTCCGGTGGTCGAGCGCGAAGATCACGGCCATCACGATCGCCGTGATCAGGATCCACGCGATGGCCCACGCGAGCATCGGCGGAAAGCCAAGGACGCGCGGCGCGGCCCGATTGACGAACGGCACGCCGCCAAGCATCCCGAGCGTCGGAAGGAGCGCGAGCCAGTGCCAGGGTTTCATTCGCCTCTTCTCACTCGGGTGCGTTCTCGGTCCAACACCGTCGCGGAACCATCCGTCAGCGGACATTATCCCGAGGGTTGGCGCCTCGCGAGTCCTCCCGGGTCGGAGCCGTGCTCGTCGCATTGGTGGCTGCCAGGCGTGCGAGCGTTCAAATGAGAATCACCGCTGCGAGACTCGGATTAGATGATCTTGCACGCTTCGTCGAAGTCCAGCCGCGGTAAACGGGGCAAGAGCTTCGAGGTGTCGCCGTACCCAATGTTGCACAGAAAGTTCGACTTCACATGACCCGCCGGGATGAACTCCTGGTCGCATCCCTCGCAAGGTTGCCCAGCCGAAAAGAACTCTTCGTCGAGCTTCGCGTTGTCGAATCCGGAGAGAGGGCCACAGTCCAGGCCGAGCGCGCGTGCCGCGAGCATCAGGTACGCGCCCTCGAGCGAAGAGTTCCTCCGCGCCGTGACCTCGACGAGTTCCGGCGCGCCGGCGTACATCTCGCGCATTCCGGGGTTGTGAGGGAAGAGCTTGCCGAGGCGATCGTAGAAGTGAAGGTCGTATGCGACAATCGCTGTCACCGGCGCGGCCATGACCTTCGCGACATTCGTCGGCGCGAGTGCGCGCGCCAGGCGCTCCTTCGCCTCCTTCGATTTCACAAAGATCAACCGCGCAGGACTCGTGTTCGCGCTGGTAGGGCCCCACTTCATGGTGTCGTACAGCGTGCGCAGCAGGTCGTCGGGGACCGGCTTGTCGAGCCAGGCTGAGTACGTCCGGGCCTTTCGGAACAGGACATCGAGAGACTCGTCGTTCATGATCATGGTGGAAGTTCTCCGAGGGAGGTAGCGGGCTGATCTTACGACTCAGAGGCGTCACCCTCGCCCTCGAGCCCGTCACGAAACATGATGCTCGCGTGGCTGCCGTCACAGAACGGCTTGTTGCTCGACGCGCCGCAGCGGCAGAGCGTGACACGGTTTCGCGTTTCGTATTGCTCACCGTCGGCCGCTTCGATCGTGATGCCGCCGCGAACCCAGAGCGGCCCGCTGCATCCGACCACAGGGTCTTCCACGAGTCCGATTGACGGCGGGAGTTCCGGCTCTATTTCCGTGTTCGTCTTCTTGTCGACGAGGACCAGCCGGCCCGCGGGACAATGCGTGGCCTCGCGTATGACCAACTCGCGTTTCTTTGGATCGTCCGTCTGCTCGATGAGTGACCAGATCTTGCCCTCCGGATCGCAGAACCTGGCGAACGCGCAGAACGTCTCCGCGTCGCCCAGTTCGAGCGTGGGTCCGTCGTAGCCTACGGCCTGGTCTCGATACGTCGAGCGTGTGGCCGTTTCCGTGCCGTCGAACTTGATCTCCATGTGTGTGTCGTCGCAGTACGGCATGTCCTTGGAGTGTCCGCACCGGCAGAGTTTGTACGACGACTTCACGGGGAACTCGCCGGCCTCCTTCCACTCCCACGACTGACCGTACTTGTTTGGCGTGATGATCTGGAAGGCAAGCGGCACCGAGCCCGTGACGACATATGGGCCGTTTTTCGTCACTCGCACCTTTGGCTTCTGCACGATCTCCCCCTGATCATTTCCGTGAACCGGCCGGCTTGAATCTCCCGACGAACTCGAGAGCCCGGTCTGCAACATTGCGCCAGCCGCTGTCGATCGTCAACGCATGCCCGCGGTTTTCTACCTCCGCAAACTCGGTTACACCGACATTTTTCTGCTGGCGCTTGAACTCCGCCTGCGCGATCACCGGCGGCGCCGTGTGGTCCTTGTCGCCGACCATGATGAGGAGAGGACCACGCTTGGGATTCTCGTTGTCGACCGTAACATCGCTCCACGGATTGAGATTTGCCGCCGCCGCCTCGAAAAGCGGGGCGCCTGCAGCGGGAACGGCAAACGTCTCATGCAGCGTTTTCGCCTCGTCCGCGCTCACGGCATTCGCAAACGCGAAGCGAAACTGATCGTAGGTGAGCGGGATGGCCCGATGGATATTCGCGGGATTACCGAGGACCGGGAACGCCGATCGCAGCGCAGAAATCGGCAGTGGCAGGACGCCACGGTGTGGGGCAGGAGAGATCGCGACGGTTGCGGCCGAGAGACCGCGTCCCGCGAGCACCTGGGCGAAGAGGCCGCCGAACGAGTGTCCGACGATCACCGGCTTGACCTTGAGGCCCTTGATCACGCGCTCGAAATGATCGGCGATCTCCTTGAAACCGATGTTTGCCATGACGCTCGGGTCCGCGTTTGCCGCAGTGGTCGTCTCGGGTTCGTGAGGATACCCGGGGGCAACCGCGACGTAGCCGGCACCTTCAAAAAGTTTCGCCCAGCGGTCCCAGCTGTTCGGCAGCAGGAATAACCCGTGGAGAAAGGCGACGGGAGGCAGTCCGGTCGCATTTGCGCGCTGTACCTGCTCTTGTTCGTGGTCCGAGATGTTCGGCATCGCTCGCTCCTGAGTTAGTGTCCTTCGATGGTGAACAGGATTCGCGCGAAGTCGGGGACTGTCTTTTCGCGGTTCCAGTCGCGCTGGAGCTCGCAGATGAGCGACACCCAGCCGATCGGCTTCGCGCCGGCCTGCGCCGCGCGTTCGAGGCCCCGGCGATGAGCCTCGTCGGAGGTTCCTGCGACGGCGTCGGTCACCATGTACACCTCGAACCCTTCGTGCATCGCATCGAGCGCCGGAAAAACGAGGCAGACCTCCGTCCAGAGCGCCACGATGATCAACTTCTTGCGGCCCGTCGCCTTGACCGCCGCAACGAAGTCCGCGTCCTCCCATGCGTTGATGCTCGTGCGATCTATCGGCTTTACGTCGCCGAGGACTTCGGTCAGCTGGTGAATGGTCGGCTGATTCTTTCCAGTCGCGACATTGACCGTTGCCAGTACGATCGGCAATCCGTAGAGGCGTGCAGTCTCTGCGACGGCGACGACATTCGAGATGAGCGTCCGCTTGTCCATCGAGCCGACCGACGATACCTGGACGGGCTGAAAGTCGATGATGAGAAGCGCGGCATTCTGCGGCGTGAGCAGATGATCCTGTTTGGGATCGCGAACTGGAAGACTCTTCATGAGGATGATTCCGGTTGGTGAGTAGTTACGGGCGTGGGTCGTCAGATTTGCGCACATAGGTCGTGCCGGTCGGGCCTGCGCCGGAGATTTGGACGAGCACCGGTTCGTCACGCGTTTCGGCGAAATGATCTTCACCGGGCGGCTCGGTGTAAAAACTGCCCGCGGGCAGCGCGCGAACTTTGGCCGCGTCGAATTCGTGACCGTAGCCGATGTACCAGGTTCCGGACACGACCGTTGCGACACGATCATCCGGATGACTGTGCGCCGCAATTCTCGTGTGAGCCGGCACGCGAATCAGAATTGTGTAAATGCCGGCCTTGGTCGGATCACCTTTGAGTACGATCGTTTGAATGCCGGCGACTCCTGAACTCCCCGTGCCCGCGGGGTCGACTTTGCCGAAATCGAATTCCGTCGGCCGAGTACGAATTTGCGTGGTGCTCTGTGCGATCGACGATGCCGGCGACACGGCTGCGGCGTCGATAAACCCCGTGAGCAGCGCGATCGTTGCCGCCGGATTTTCTTCGGTGACCCAATGCCCCGATTTGGGCACAATCGCTTCGTGTACGTCTGTCGCGGCCGCGCGCATCACCGTCGCCATCATCGGTCCAAACGCCTGCTCGCCGCCGACAGCAAGTACAGGCATCGTCAGCTTTCCCTGCGTGAGAAATGCCCTGTTGTCGATCGCGTCCTGGTCGAACGCCCGGAACTGCTCGAACCCCGCGTGCATCCGACCGGACTGCG
Source organism: Gemmatimonadaceae bacterium (assembly GCA_050733535.1). Classification (GTDB taxonomy): domain Bacteria; phylum Gemmatimonadota; class Gemmatimonadetes; order Gemmatimonadales; family Gemmatimonadaceae; genus Fen-1231. The sequence continues at coordinate 4,677 of JBOHTH010000385.1, forward strand.
CGTATATGGAGGCGTAGTGCATGCGCGATGCTTCCGGAAACGACTTCGGATTCGCCGAAAACTCATTCCAGAAGCGGTCGAGATAGATCCGTTCGCGGCCCGCGACCAGACGATCTTCGTCTGGGCCCCAAAACGAGAAATGCCAGAGGCGGTGGCCTCTGGTGATTTCGTCCCATGGCCCGATCCCGGGCACTGGTGCGTCGATGAGAACGAACCTTCGCACCCGGCCGCGATGCTCCGCGGCGAACGCGTATCCCACCATGTTCCCGATGTCGTGGGTGACGAGATCGACGCGTCCGATCTTCAACGAGTCGAGCACTCCCGCGATGTCGAAACCCTGGGTTTTTTTGTCATAGCCGCCCGCGGCAACGGCGGAGCGCCCCATGCCGCGCAGGTCGGGCACGATCACTGTGTGGTTCGGGGCCAGCGCTGCCGCGACTCCAGCCCACATGTCGCCGGTCTCGCCGTAGCCGTGCAACAACACGACCGCCGGCCCAGTGCCGCCCACCCGGACGAAGATCGACGTTCCGTTCGTCGCGATCTGGCGGGTGTGAAATGAGGAAGGGAATGACGGCAGCTGTGCCGCCGCGGTCCGACCGACAAGCGCGCTGAACAACCCAAGCGCGAGTGCCACTATTGCAAGGGTTTTTGTTTTCATCTTCGCAGTCTAGCCGCGCCCGCGCTTGTACGAATTGACTGCGGGGAGAGTCTTCGCCTACGCCTTTTGGCTACTGGCGCACGAGCGCACCGAGACTACAGGCGGATAATTCCACGGCGAAGCGCAACAGTAATTGCTTCGGTTCGATCCGTCGCGCCAAGTTTTTCGAGGATGTGGCGTACGTGAGCTTTCACGGTCGCGCTCGTGCGCCCAATGGCATCCGCAATCGCCTGGTTGCGCAGGCCGTTCGCCATGTGTCGCAACACTTCAAGCTCACGGGCGGTGAGTTCAACACGCGGCGTGAATTTTGCGAGGCGTTGTAGCACGGCCATCGGCAACGCCTGCCCGCCCCGATGCACGGTTCGAATCGCGTCGGCGAGTTCGTGGCGAAGAACATCCTTGAGGAGATAACCACACGCCCCGGCTTCAAGCGCTCGATAGATGTCGGTATCGCCGGCGTACGTGGTCAGCGCGATGATGCGCGCGCCGGGAAACTCCGTTGTGATCGCGTCAATCGCCGCGGCACCTTCCATCTCCGGCATGCTCAGATCCATCAGCGTCACGTCAGGCCGCGCCTCGCGGAACTGCACGACCGCTTCCGACCCGGTCGCGGCCTCGGCAACGAGCTGAAAATCCAGGTGCAAGGCCAACAACGCCGCGAGGCCATCGCGGAAGATCGGATGGTCGTCTACGATCATGACCCGAATAATGGACGGCACACCTAATACTGTTGGGCGCACCGCGGCCCATCAATACGCCTATTGGCTACTCTTCCGGTGCCGCCGATTCTGGTCTCGTGAACATTCCGCGCGCATAGCCGACGCGGAGGAGGACCGACATTCCCGCGCCTTCCTTGCTCGTCAGCGTAAGCCGGGCTCCTATGCGGCGAGCCCTTTCGCGCATGCCGATGAGTCCCCAGTGACCCGAAAGGCGTTCCAGCCGCTCAGGGCGCGCGCCGATCCCGTTGTCTCGAACGGTCAGTCGAAGGCCGCGCTGGCCGTAGTTGAGTTCCACGAGCACTTCGGTAGCATGGGAATGCTTGCGGGAATTGATCAGGGCTTCTTCCACGATCCTCAGGACTTCTGCGAATGACGCCGACGACAGTCTGCGCCGTCTTCCAACCTGTACTACCCGAGCGCCGATCCCGCTGCCGAGGAGAATCCGGTCAGCGGAATCCCGGCAGGCAATCGAGAGGTCCAGCAGCGCCGGGTCCGGCAGTCTCAAGTTCCACACGACACCGCGCGCCTCGGCGACCGTACTGTCGATGAGGGCCAGAATGCGGTCGATGAGCGGCTGCTGTTCCGGCGCGAGCGCGAGCCGCGCTGACGCTGCGTGCAGCTGCAGCCCGATTCCTCCGAATCCCTGCAGGAGCGAGTCATGGATCTCGCGTGCCATGCGCGACCGCTCTTCGTGAACTGCCGCGATTCGGGCTCGCAATACGATGTGATCAAAGGTCCAGAGGGCGAATAGGAGCCCGGCGAATACCGCGCTCAAAAACCAGGATCGTCGATAGATCGGCGAGAGCACGACGATGTCTGTCGCGACATCGGTCGGTGGCCATTCGCCGTTGCTGGCTCGACTCGCCACGTGAAAACGGTGATGCCCGGCTGGCAGCTGCGTGTACGATACGGTGCGTTGCGTTCCGACTTCGACCCACGCCGTGTCGAAACCGTCGAGGCGATATCGAAACTGTACGCCGGGCCCGTTCGACAGATCGACACCGGTATAGCGCAACTCGATCCGTCGCGCGGAAGGAAGCATCGTGATCGTCGATGAGACGGGAACGTCGTTTCCGTCTATTAGCGCCTCCTCAATGTGTGTGATCGGTTGTCTCACCGAGGTCTGTTCGCGCTTCGGGTCGACGACCGCGATTCCATGTGCCATCGCGAACCAGATCGTTCCGCTTGGCTCACGAAACGACCACGGATGCGGCCATTCCTTCGGATCACCACCTGGAAGGCCATCGAGCGATTGGTAGCTGGAGACCGTGGCCAGAGTCGGCGCTCGGCCATCCGCAACGGCCAGTAGGTCGGCAAGCTTTACGCGCGTCAGGCTGCTGATCTGCCCCAGCCACAGATTGCCAGCGGAATCCTGCTCGCCGGCGCCTACCCAGTTCTCCGGAAGCCCTTGCTTCGAGGTGATCAATGAGGCTCGGCCGCCGGAAACGCGCGCGAGCCCATTGGCGGATCCGATCCAGATCATGCCCGTCGGCGCTTCAAAAATCACCGCCGCGCGCGACATACCCTCGTTGAGGCCAGGTACGGCAGCAAAACTCGTATCGCCCGTGAGCGCTCGCGACAGACCCTTCTCGGTGGCCACCCATAGCGTGCCATGAGTGTCGCGCAGAAGACGGTGAATCGCGTCATCAGGAAGACCACTCTCCGTACCGAATCTTTGCAACCGGCCATGGCTCAGGCGAAAAAGGCCGTGCCAAGTTCCAATCCAAAGCGTCTCATCCTCATCTTCCGCGATATCGGTGATCGGTGGAAGCCCGGATGCCGTTGGCCGCAGCGACACGCGTTCCGAATCCGAGTGCCGGACCGATCCATCTCGTTGACCAATCCATATGTTGCCGGCCCTTCCGAGTGCGAGCGCGGTCACAAGATCGGAGGTGCTCACCTCGGGTACTGGCTCGAAGTCGGCGCGTGCCGCGTATCCGGCTTCCGCTTTCGCCCGAAACAGGCCACCCGTTGGGGGCGCCATCCAAACAGTGCCCGACGGGTCGCGCACGATTGCGCCGGGCAGGTCGCTTGGCGTTCCGCGATGTTCCGCGATGGAGAAGGGTACGGCGCGCAAGCGGTTCAGTCCGTCGCGTGTTGCGACCCAGATGTTACTGTCGTGGTCGACCATCAAGTCGATCACGCGGTCATCCGAGAGGCCGTTCGCGCGCGAGACGTGCTCGAGGTTCTCTCCTTGGAGCCGATAGAGTCCCGCCCCCTCCGTTCCGATCCAGAGAGCGCCGTCCGCACCGAGCGCCAGGCAAGACACGGCGCCGCGTGCATGTTGGGCCGGCAGCGGAAATCGGCGGAATAGTCCGTGTTGCCACTGTACGACCGCTGTCGAAGTCCCAAACCAAATAGAAGCGTCTGGTGCGGCGATTACGGCAGTTACCTCGCGGAGTTGCGCCCTCACGGGGAACTTGACAGCAGAAACCGAGTCGTGATGCACTCGGTAGACGCCCTCGGCGCCTGGGACAATCCATATGTCGCCCGACGCGTCGGCGGTCATGCTGCTGCCAAGCGCGTGCATCGGGGCTTGCTGTGCAGCCTGCAACCCGTGTTCACGGCTAACCTGGAAAAGGCGGCCCAGCCGCGTGATTGCCCATGCGCGACCGGTGGAGTCTCTGACACCTTTGTTGATGAGGTCAGTCGTGAGCGTCGAATCAAGGGCCGACGCCGCAATGGAATCGCGCTGTCGAGCAAAGAGTCCGACGTCGGTGGCGATCCATAGAATCCCATGGCCATCTTCGACCAGTGGGTAGGTTTGCAGATTCGGACGACCGTGCAAGGCGGGCGTATTGGTCCCGTCGAAAACTCGAAACTGCACGCCATCAAAACGAGTGAGTCCCGACTGCGACGAAAGCCACAGGTATCCGTCGCTCGTCTGCACCAAGTTCGACGTGAACGCCAGGCGGACGCCGTCCTGCGCGCGCCACACGTCGAGCTGATAGTTGCCCAGGACCGGTGGCGGCCTCTGCGCATCCGCATTCGGCGCGATGGTTGCGACGAGGAAGCAAACGACTGCGACCGCATGGGAGTGTTGCAGCCGAGTTCCAAAGCACCGACAGGTATTCAGGGCGCGGCCGAGAGCGAAGAGCTTCCTGAGGCTGAGATTCACTTTCCAATCTGGCCGTCCGGACCCATTTTTCACAAATCGTTGCGCATCGGTCAACTGCTCGCCGTCATGCGATGGGAAATGGTGCCGACATTCCCTTGTTCAGCGATAATACTGCGGCATTCATGTCCCCGCTCGAACACGAAAGCGACTCTTGTCGATCTTCAACGTGCGAATCTTCGACTCGAGTGTCGATCGGGGTATGCCGAGGCGCACCGCCGCGCCCGACGGACCGGACACGCGACCGCCGCTCGCGCGCAACGCATCTTCGACGATCGCCTTCTCGTGAATGGCGAGCGCACTCGCGAGGCCATGGTGTCTTCTCACCGGCTGGCCCGCCGATAACCAGCTCTCGTCGACCGTGAACTCGTCGGTGTCAGAGACGATCACAGAGCGCTCAATTACGTTTTGCAACTCGCGTACGTTCCCCGGCCACGGATACGATTGCAGGTGATGGAGTGTCTGCTTGCTAACGCGCTTGAACGTCCTGCCGTTCTTCCGCGCGTAGCGACCTATGAAGTACTCGGCCAACGCTGGAATATCCTCTCTCCGATCGCGAAGCGATGGCACCTCCAGCGGAAACACGTTCAGGCGATAGAACAAGTCTTGGCGGAACACGCCATCCGCCACGGCGGCTGCCAAATTGCGATTCGTGGCAGCAATGACACGAACATCGACTCGGATCGCCTGTTGTCCTCCGACCCGTTCGAATTCGCGCTCCTGCAGCACCCGCAACAACGCGGCCTGCGTGTCAGGCAACAACTCGCCGACCTCATCGAGAAAGATTGTTCCGCCGTCAGCTAACTCGAAACGACCGGCACGCCGCTGTGTAGCCCCAGTGAACGCCCCTTTCTCATGGCCGAAAAGCTCGGAAGCCACCAAGTCACGCGGAATCGCTGCGCAGTTCACCGCCACGAACGCTTTGGACGATCGGCGCGAGCGCCTGTGGATTGCGCGCGCGACGAGCTCTTTGCCGGTACCTGTCTCACCGGCGATGAGAACTGTGGAATCGCTTCCGGCTACCTTTGCGACGCGTGACAGGACGGCGGCGAGAGCCGGCGACGCGCCGACGATCTCCTCAAACATCGAAGTCTTGTCGATCTCTTCCCGGAGCACGACGTTTTCGCGCGCCAGGCGATCTTCAGCCTTCTTGCGGTCGTCGATGTCGGTGCACGCAAGATACCAGCGAATGAGCTGGCCTTGATCGTCGCGCAGTGGATTGTACCGCACCAAGAACCATCGGTAGCTTCCGTCGCTCTTCCGCAATCGCATTTCGAGTTCGTGGGCGACGCCGGTCGTCACGGCACGCCCAATTTCCGCCTTAATCGCCTCGAACTCGTCCGGGTGCACCTCATCGCGAAAGGTTCTCAGGCGCCATTCGTCGAGACTGACTCCATAGTAGGAGAGCGCCACGCGATTCGCCCAAAGGCGCTCGCGGTCAGGTCCCTGGACTCCGATGATCTGCGGCGTGAGATCGAGCATCTGACGAAATTCCTTCTCGCTCTCGCGTAGCTCGTTGGTCAGACGCTCCTGATTTACCTGCCCAGATTCAAACTCCACTCTGCGCTCCAATTGACTGTCCAGTATTTCGCCAATGGCGAAATATCGTCAGGCATTGTAGCCCCAAAGCCGCTTCACTTCAACACCTTAGCGACGGAACGGCAATTGCTCTCTTCGCCCGCGACAACCTCTAGCCACGGCCAAGGAGATCACCGATGAACAAGGACTTGGGAGTTTGGACGCACCAAGACTGCGCGCTGGTGTTGATCGACTACCAGAACGAGATATTCGAATCGATCCGATCCGAGACCAGCGCGGAATTAGCGGAGCTCCACGTCAGGCTTCTCGCGCGGACGGCGAAGGCGTTCGACGTGCCGATCGTGCTTTCCACGGTCGGCGTTGCGTTCCACTTCAACGGGCCTACGCGCCCGGCAATCCTCGCCGACCTCCCCGGCGTTCTGCCGCTCGACCGGACATCGATGAACGCGTTTGAAGACGCGCCGTTTCGCGAGGCGATCAAGAAGACCGGCAAGAAGAGGCTAATCGTCGGCGGCCTCCACACCGAGATCTGCCTCGCGTTCGCTGTGGTCGAGGCGCTCAAGAATGACTACGACGTCATGTTCGTTACCGATGCGGTTGGCGGACGGTCGCAAACCGCGCACCGCACGGCCATCGAACGGATGGAGCACGCGGGCGCTGTTCCGACGACGGCCCTCGCGGTCGTCACCGAACTGTTCCGCGACTGGACCTCGCCGCTGGCGAGCAAGGCGCTCGAAGTCATCCACTGGTATTTCAACGAAGTTCCGAAGATTGCACCGAACGTTGGCGTCAGCGACGCCGAGAAGGCCGCCGCGGCCGCGCCGCACGCATGATGACTGGCAGGCTGCTGGGCAAAGTCTGCGTCATCACAGGAACGGGCGGGAGCATGGGCCGCGCCGCCGCGCTGACGTTCGCGAAGGAGGGCGCGTCTGTCGTCGGATGCGACCTGAATGTCGACGCTGCAGAAGTCACGGTGGGCATGGTCCGAGCAGCCGGAGGCGCGATGGTCTCGTTGCAGCCGTGTCGCCTGACGGAGCCAAACGACTGTCAGGCGCTCGTCAATTTTGCCGTGCGCTCGTTCGGGCAAATCGATGTGCTGTTCAACAACGCCGCGATGGCGTACTTCAATTGGATCGAAGACATCAGCGATGACGAATGGACCCGCGATCTCCGCGAGGAAATCGACTTGGTGTTCTTTCTGACTCGCGCCGCGTGGCCGCAGTTGAAGGCGAGCCGCGGCGTAGTAGTGAACACGGCTTCGCTCAACGCCTTGCTGAGTTTCAAGACGCTGGGCTCACTCGCGCACACCACCGCGAAGGCGGGGATCATTGGTATGACACGCCAACTCGCGATGGAGGGACGTGAGCATGGGATTCGGGCCAACTCGATTTCGCCGGGCCTGATCGAAACCAACCAGACCAAGCAGCAATTGAAGGACCCCGAGTGGGGACGCGCGATGCTCGGCAAAACTCTGCTTGGGCGGCTCGGCCGACCGGAGGAAGTGGCGGATGTCGCCTTGTTTCTGGCGTCAGACGAAAGCTCTTACGTCACAGGCGTCGATATCGTGGTGGACGGAGGAATGAAAGTGTGGTGATCGCACAAAAGGCGACAGATAACGTCGTAAACAACTCACGCGGTCCTGCAGGCCGCACAGGAGAATCCAATGAGCAGCGAACCGACGCGTGATCCCCGTACTGATCCACTCCTCACTCCCGCAAACAGTGCGCTGGTGATCATCGACTACCAGGCCCGTCAGATCGGCACGGTCAAATCGATGGATACGGAGCTGTTGTTGAGAAACATTGTTTCAGTGGCGCGACTCGGAAAAGCGTTCGGTCTCCCAATAGTGCTCTCCACCGTGAACGCGGCTGCCGGCCAAGGGCCAACGCTCCCCGCGATCAAGGACGTCCTGTCCGACAATGCGGAGATCGACCGGACGCAAATCAATTCCTGGGAAGACGCGGAATTTCGAAAGGCGGTGGAGGCAACGGGACGCAAGAAGCTGATCATGTGCGCGCTCTGGACCGAGGTGTGCCTCGCTTTCCCGACGCTCGATGCGCTGCGCGCCGGATACGAGGTGTTCCCGGTGGTCGATGCGGTCGGCGGCACGTCGCTGGAGGCGCACCGCGCCGGTCTCGAAAGAATCGTTCAGGCCGGAGCGCAGCCAATCAGCTGGGTATCACTGGCATGCGAACTGCAGCGCGACTGGGCGCGCGCGAAGACAGTGCCCGCAGTCGTCGACATCGTACTCACTTCACGTCTGCTCAAGGGGCTCTGATGACTGACTGGCCCGCCTATTTTGACAAATACGAGAACATCGCGGTCAATCGCTCGCCCAGCGGATTCCTCCTGTGCTATTATGCAATCATCCAGATCGTCATGACGGTCGGCCGCACGTCCAGCGCGGCATGATTCGTCAGTTCGCGGCTGACTAACATGGGCGGTGATTTGATGCCTTGGCGCCTTCAGGTCTATCAGGGTAACGGGATTTTCGAGATTCTGCCCCGCGCACAGCGAGGAGGCGACGTATGAGTTCCCGTTTCGGCGATCGAGCGCCCAAGAGCGACCGAAAAAAAGCCACCGACGAAGAAGCGCGCGTGGTCGCAGAGCTCGGTGATCGGGTACGGCGGCGTGGTGTGTCGCTGCTCGGCAATGAAACGATGATCGAGATCGCCGCGCTGTCCGACGCAATCGATGCTTTCGAGGGGGCGGTCGAATCTGCCGGCGGAGATCTGTTCGTGGACGAGCCGGCAGACGCTCAGCGCGCCGTGTCGCAGCCTGACGACAGCAGGTTCGTTCTGCCGACGCGACGGCCCCATGAGAGCGTAGCGAGTCTGCTTGAACGGATCTCGGCGGCAACCGACCGTCTGCGCAAATAAAGGGCGGATCAGGGTACCCACGCCACGCTCGCGATCGGCGCGGAAAATGAGTCAGCTCGCAACTTCAGATTCCTTCCAGATGATCGCTTCGAACTGCCGACGAACCTGCAAATTCCGATGAAGCGAAAGTCGCAGGCGGACGCGGCCTCGAGCTAAGCGGCCTCGAGCTTAGCGGCTTACGCGCGATCTACTCCCGCCAGGCACTGATTGCGCCAAGATCCTTCCGCGACAGCTGCGGGACCTGAGCGTCCGGCGCGGGAAAACCGACCGGCATCACCAGAAACGCCTTCTCGTGCGGTGGTCGCTCCAGCGCATCGCTCAAGAATCCCATTGGACTCGGAGTGTGCGTCAGCGTCACCAGCCCCATGTGATGGACCGCCGCGATGAACAGTCCCGCGGCGATGCCGCACGACTCCTGCGTGTAGTAGAAGGTCCGTCGAGTGCCGTCCGGGTTGACGCCGTGCGCGTGTCGGAAGAGGACGACGACCCACGGCGCGTCAGTCAGGTGCGCCTTATGCTCGTCGGTGCCGAGCGGGGCGAGCGCGTCGAGCCATTCCTGCGGAGCGCGCCCGTGGTAAAACTCGTGTTCCGCGCGCTCGGCGGCCTCGCGCATCTTTGCCTTGAGCGCGGGGTCAGCGACGGCGACGAAGGTCCACGGCTGCTGATGGGCGCCGCTCGGTGCCGTGCCAGCCGCCCGGATGGCGTACTCGATCAGTTCGCGGGGAACGGGCTCGCTCGAGAAGTGTCGCGTCGTGCGCCGCGTGTTGATCTCGGCGAAGAACTCGCGGGAGCGCGCCGCCATCTCCTCCGCGCTTCGGCGTGCGAAGCGCAAGGGGACGAAGGGGTGCGGCGTGTTCCCAGGATCAGACGAAGCGCGCGTCATGTCGAGGCGCCACTCACGCAGCCGCCTCCACCTTGGAGGCACGGTAATCAGAGAGCAACCACACGATCAGGATTACCGCGCCAGCCGCTGTGTAGAATGCGCGCGCAGCGCCCGTCCAGCCGAGAGCCCAGGGCAACCCCAGCAGAACCAACCCCACAAGACATTCGACGGCGCCGTGGAGTGGGAGCGGCACGAGTCGCGCACGAGCACCCGGGAATTGGGAGAGGACGGTGAGCGCCAGATGAACGCACGCGAGAAGGTAGGCGAGGGTCGCGGCGAAGCCCGAAAGCGACAGCACGGAAGGGGCCAGAGCGAACGCGATGATGGTGACGAAGTCCAGCAAGCGATGGAACCCGGGAAGAATCAGGCGCATGGACACCCCCTGAGGATTGCCTAAAGTGTGGATGGTTGTGCATACTACCATTTATGCCGACCCCGGTCCAGTCACAGCTCGCTGAAGTTGCCGACCTCGTGTGCGCTTGCGGCATGGTACGCCGGGCGGCGCGTGCGGTCTCGCATCTTTATGATGACTGGCTGCACGAAGCGGGTATCGACGCGTCGCAGTTCGCGATACTGGTCACGCTGGAGCGGCTGGGCCCAGTGAGCCAGGCGGCGCTGGGCCGCCGGTACGATTTGGACAAGACGACAGTGTCGCGCAACCTGAGCACTCTTGGGCGGCGTGGCTGGATCCGTTGGTCCGCCGGCGCGGACGCCCGGGAGCGTCTCGTGTCGCTCACGGCGGCGGGGCGACGCAAGGTCCGGCTGGCCACACCGGCGTGGCGCAGCGCTCAGCGGCAGATGCGTGCATCGCTCGGCGCGAAGAACTGGAGCGAAATGCGGATCGTCTTGAAGTCCATCACGGGCGCCGCGCGTGTGGCGCGGCGCCGTTCCCGGGCCTGACCCAAAACCACCCGTAACTATTCGGAGGCGGACATGAGCACGACACTTGAGGTAAACATCGCGCAGATCGGTCCTTCAACTTCGCGGGCGACCGCACGGTCACATACCGTGCTGGTCGACCGGCCGGCAGCCAAGGGAGGCGAGGACAAGGGGCCCGTGGGCGGAGAGTACTTTCTCGTCGGGCTCGGCGGCTGTTTCACCAGCCATCTGCTCGCGGCGATCCGTACACGCGACGCCAAGGTGACCGACGTTCACGTGACGTTGAGCGGAACGATGGACGGGTCACCGGAGAAGTTTACGGCGATCAACATCGACGTGAGCGCCACGGTGGACGAGCCGGACCTGCTGCAGAAGCTCGTCACCATCTCGGAACGATCCTGCCAGGTGACCAACACCCTGCGTGACGCGGTTCCACTCCACTTCGCGGTGCATCAGCTCTCGGCGACCTCGGTCTGACCGCGGCGCGCCGGCGACGGATCGGTCATCGATCCGGATCGCCGGCGGCCGCCAGCAGCCGGTCGATCAGGCGGCGCGGGCTCGCGTCGTACAACACTTGGCGCGCCGTCCTTGGGTTCACGAGTCCGGCGCGCTCGCCGATCTCCATCTGCGTCCGGATCGGATCGTAGTAGCCGCCCACGTTCAGTACCCCGACCGGCATCGAGATGGCGCCGGTTTCGATAAGCGCGAGTGCTTCGAACAGCTCGTCGAGCGTGCCGACGCCGCCCGGGAGGACCGCGACGAAGTCGGCGCGTCGCAGGATCGCCGCCTTGCGCGCCGAGAGCGACCGGGCGATGTGAAGCTCCGCGAGATGTTTCGGAGTGAGTCCGGCCGCGTGAAAGGTGCGCGTGGTGAACCCCAGCACTCGTCCGCCCTCGTTGCGCGACGCATGAGCCACCATGTGCATGACGCCGCGGTCAACGGCGCCATAGAGAAGGTCCACTCCTCTCGTGGCGAGATGGCGTCCAAACGCCTGCACGCTTCGCCGCGCGACGGCTGACGCCGGCGTGCGGCTGCCGCAGAACACCGCGCACGCAGGAGCTGATCTTTCCACGCTACCGGCGCGCCATGCCCGCGCCGTGGAGAGCGGTCAGCACGCGCTCGCGCAGCCGCACGGGATCGGCATGTTCGCGCCGGAGGTCGTGCAGGCGTGAGATAAGCGCACGTTCGAAGTCGGCATGTGCACGACAATATGCACAGCGCGCCAGGTGCGCGTCGATGGCGGCCATGGTCGGGGCGTCGAGCGCCCGGTCAAGATAGTCCCACAGTCCCCGCACGGTCTCGTCGCAATCCGGCGGGAACGTGACTGTCGGCCTCGACGCCGGGTCGCGCTCGTCATCAGCGAACTTCATCGCGGCTCTCCGCGTGTGGGTTTCTTTGCCGGGCCTATGCCGGCATCTTCGGCGAACGCGATCAGTTCACTCTGTACCGCGCGACGCGCCCGAAAGAGACGGGACCGCACAGTGCCGACGGGGACACCGAGGATCGCCGCTGCCTCGCCGTAACTCAGTCCTTCAACATCGACCAGCACGATGGCGCTCCGGTGGGGCTCAGGCAATGCGTCAACCGCGCGAGCGATGGCCGGACCGACATCGAGCTCGTCAAAGAGCGCGCCGAGTCCACCGCGCATCGCATGCACATGGCTGACAACCGACGGCATCGCGTCGAGGTCCCCGTCGTCGCTTTCGACGAGGACGCCGGCGCTCCGACTGTGGCGAACGAACACGTTGCGCGTGATCGTAAACAACCAGCGCCGCGGGTCCTGACCCACGATGAAGGTGTCCCAGTATCGGAACGCCCGCAGAAACGTCTCCTGGACGAGATCGTCGGCGTCCGCGCGTTCGCGCGTCAGCGAAAGTGCGAATCGCGCGACGTCCTCGAGGTGCGGAAGTGCCAGCGCCTCGAAACTGCGATCGTCGATCGCGCCAGCGCCGGCCTCTTTCTCCACTTGGCGCTTCCTACATGCCCGCGAAGGCCTTGCTGATCGCGGCATCCACGTCCTGGCCGCCTCCAACTCCGGTATAGACGACCTTTCCGGATGCGTCGATCACAACAAGGTATGACGTATCTGGCACTTTGTACGCCGCGACGGCCTTTCCGTCCGCGTCGAACAGGAACTCGCCGCTGATCTTCTTCTCCGCCGCGTACGTCTTCTGCTTCTCGGCGGTCTGGTTGTTCTTCACGCCGACCGAGACGAACGTCACTCGACCAGCGTACTTGGTGCGTGCCGCCGCGAGCGCCGGTTCCAGCTTCTTGCACAGAGGGCACCACGTCGCCCAGAACTCGAGCACAACCGGTCCCTTGCCGACGTATTGTGTAACGTCAGCCGCTTTTCCGTCCAGCGTCTGCACGGCCGCGCTGGGCGCCGCGATACCCACGTTGATCCCCGCCTCCTGTGCGAACGAGGTGCGTGCCACGAGCGACAGTGCCGCGACTGCTGCGATTTTCCCGATGATCTGCATGTTACCCCTAATGTGATGAAAGAATGGACGAACGAAAGTCAGGTGAGCAGTGTGCCCATCTGAACGAGGAAATACTCCGCCGTGCCGAGCATGACCACGGCGAACACGCGCTTCACCCACAACAGCCACGGCCCGGCCCGGGGAATCCGGATCGCCCCACCCGACGCAAGCCCGACGACGACCAGCAGCGAGCACATGCCGAGCGAGAACGCGAACAGGTACACGAACCCGAGCGTGGCACTCTTCGTCGAGGCGACCCACGTGAGCAGTGTGGCCAGCACCGGCGCTCCGCATGGCGCGGCCACGAGGCCTGAGGCGGCGCCCATCGTGAACGCGCCCGCGTACCGTCCGCCGCCGCCGAGCACCGCCGCGCGCGCGATCCACGCGGGCGGAACGGGAACCGGGAGGACGTCCAGCATCATGAGTCCGAACGCTGCGAGCAGGTTCGCGAGAAGCAGGTAGAGCCATGGGTTCGTGCTGATGCTGCCGAAC
>JBOHTH010000386.1:0-2697 GCA_050733535.1 Gemmatimonadaceae bacterium
ACTTCAGCGCGCGCATCCTTCGGCAGTTCGAGCTTTCTCAGCCGCTCGCGCAGCTCCTCGACTTCCTTCGATTGATCGTCGTCGCCGAGCTCTTTCTGGATCGCCTTCATCTGTTCGCGCAGGAACATCTCACGCTGGCGCTCGCCGAGCTCCTCCTGCACCTGCGACTTGATCTCGTCCTGCGCTTCGAGAAGCGAGATCTGGCGCTGCACGTGCACGAGCACGCGGCGCAGTCGTTCCTCGACAGACAGCGTTTCAAGCAGCCCCTGCTTTTCGGGGACCGTGAGTTCGATGTAACCCGCGACGAGGTCGGCGAACTTTCCGGGTTCGGTGACGGAGTCGAGCACCTGGTGCACGACCTCTTCAGGAAGCCCGCGGCGCTCACCGAGCTCGGCGGCGCGCTCGCGGATCTCCTTGTGGAGCGCCTCGAAAGCCGGGTCCTTGTCGTCGAGCGGTGACATCTCCTCGATGTCCATCACGACGGCGGAGAGGAACCCTTCTCCGAGTGTGTACTGAAGCGCCGTGGCGCGCTGTTCGCCCTGAAGGAGCAGCTGGACGCCGCCCAGTCCGCGCTGGACCTGGCCGATTCGCGCGATCACGCCGGTGTTGTACAGGACCTCGGCGCTTGGTTCGTCCGTATTGTCGCGTTGCGCCACCGCAAAGACGAGGCGATCGCCCTTGAGTGCGGACTCGATGGCGCGAAGGGTGCCCGGGCGACCGGCGGCAATTGGCGCCGTGAGGCCAGGGAAGATGACCGTTCCCCGCAGGGGAAGGACTGGAAGTGTCTGTCGTGTGCTCATGACCTTGGGTACCCCGCAAGCGGTGTTCCAGCCTGAGTTACGACATAAAGGCGGGGATTGCAACTTTCATATGCCGTGATGACGTAGGGACTGTCAGACTGAGGGACCGGCCCGGAAACACCCCAATCCTTCAGCCAAGGCATATCCGCCTTGTATCCTTGTACGGCGTGGTGCTATGCTCTCCGTTTCGACGACACCCATACCAGACAAAGTGGAAGAACCGCAGATCACGCAGTCGGATGCCGAGTTGCGCTCGCATGTTCAACGCGTGCTCGACTCGACGTACGAGCTCGATCGCGAGATTGGTCGCGGCGGGATGGGGATCGTGTATTGCGCGAAGGACCGTCGTCTCAAGCGGACCGTCGCCATCAAGCTTCTCCCGCCCGAGCTTGCGTTCCGGTCGGAGATCCGGTCACGCTTCCTGCGTGAGGCCGAGACGGCGGCGCAGCTCTCGCACCCGAGCATCGTACCGATCTACAGCGTCGACGAGAAGGACGGCTTGGTTTTTTTCGTGATGGCGTTCGTCGACGGTGACACGCTGGCGAAGCGCATCCACGATCGCGGGGCGCTCGATCCGGTCGAGGTGCGGCGCATCCTGCGCGAAGTCGGCGACGCGCTCGCGTACGCGCACGCGCACGGCGTGGTGCACCGCGACATCAAGCCCGACAACATCCTGCTCGACGCCGCGAGCAACCGTCCGATGGTCACGGATTTCGGCATCGCGCGCGCCATCAGCGACGGCAGCGCGCGCCTCACCGCGACCGGGATCGCGATCGGCACGCCGGCGTTCATGAGCCCCGAGCAGTCCGCGGGCGACCGCGACGTCGACGGCCGGAGCGACCTCTATTCGCTCGGTGTCGTCGCGTACCAGATGCTCTGCGGCGAGCTCCCGTTCAACGCGGCCAACACGCCGGCGCTGCTCGTGAAACATCTGTCCGAGCGGCCGGTGCCGGTGGACAAGCGCGCGTCGAACATCCCGCCCGATCTGGCGCGCGCGGTGATGCTCTGCCTCGAAAAGAATCCAGACGACCGCTTCCCGAGCGCACAGGCGTTCGTCACAGCGCTCGACAGCGGCAACGTTCCCAACCTGCCGCCGGAGCGCGCGACCGGCGCGCCAACTGCCCAGCAACAGCGCTACTCGGCGGGCGCGTACTCGCCGTCGGTGAACGACCCGATCGGGTCGTATGTGCCGACGAGCGAAGACCGCGCGCGCTGGGAGGCGCCGGACGTCACGAAGTTCCGGCGCAAACTCGGGCCGTTCATGTTCATCGGCGCCGCGCTCGCACTCCTCTCGCCGTTCAACGTTGCGCGCGGCCTCTTTGGCGTGTGGGGCCTGTACGCCGTGTATCTCGCGTACCGGTACGCACTGCTGTGGAGCGCGGGATACGATTGGCACGACGTGTTCCGTCAGCCACGGCACCGGCTGTTCATGGACCACATCACCGAACTCGGCGAGGAAGTGCAGGCGTTCTGGAATCCCAAGAAGCGTATCGCAGTGCGCGAGCGCCACATGGCGCGCCTCGCCGCGCCTGGGATGTTCAGCCCCGTGCCGAGCAGCACCTCGCCGGCTTTGGGGACAGCGGCGGCGAATACCGCGGCAAGCGTGGCGTCGTTTGCAAACGGACCGCACGCCGGCGTCACGCGCCGCGCGCTCGACGACTGCAACGAGATCGTCCGCCTGGTGGAGTCGCTGCCAAAGTCCGACCGGGCGCGCATTCCCGAAGTCATCGGCACGGCTCGCACGCTGGCGAACAAGGTGCTGGGGCTTGCCGCGTCGCTCGAGCAGCTCGACCGGTCCGCCGGGAACGTTTCCGCGGACAAGATCGAGAAGGAGATCTCGCTGCTTGAGTCGCAGGCCAACCCGCTCGACCGCGCGGGCAGCGAAGATCGTGTGCGG
>JBOHTH010000387.1:0-6016 GCA_050733535.1 Gemmatimonadaceae bacterium
TCGCGCACGTTGCGCAGCGACTCGCCGACCTTGCTGCGAATGTCACGCGAAAGCTCGTCGAGTGCGGCCACGAGATCGTCGGTGTTTTTCGCCGTGCGCCGGAACTGCGCGAGCTCCACGCCATCGAGCGCGCCGACGAGACGTGCGGAGACGACATAGCTGTTGCCCAGCTGAACGATCGTACCGTCGAGCACCGCTTTTGCGCCCTCGCGGTTCGCGATTTGACTTGCAAGATCGAATGGCACCCTGGAGTCGGCCGGCCGCTTCATGAGGCGCAGCTGTTCGGTCACCGACGCTTTCGTGATCACCTTCAGGTTCGACGACTGCTCCAAGCCAGTGCGCAGCGCTTCAGATACGGTGACGCCGAGCGTGCTGTCGCTTGCGGGGCTCGCAAAGTCGGCGACAACGATGGTTTCCTTGGAGCCGAACGTTCCCTTGCCCATCAGTGAGCCGGCGGGCCCGATGCCAAGTGCGCGCATGACCATGAAGGCGAGCACGAGGGCGGCGAACGCACCGACGGCAATCGCGCCGCCGAGCCACGTCCGGCGCCATGACACATGCGGGCTCGCCTTGATTGCGAGGCCAGCCATGGTGCCGCGCGACGTGGTCGAAGTACCGCCCGGCGTGAACGAGGGCGTGGTCGTGAACGCGCGATACGCGGTGCGCTGCACATACGCCGTGAGGAAAATCATCGGCAGGCCGAGCAGCATGACACCGGCCGAACCGGGGAGCACCCACTCCGGAAGGCCGATGACGGCGGTCGCGGCCCACGCAGTGAGCGCGACGAGAAGCGTCGCGCCGGCCCAGAGACCGATGGCGCGGGCGAGGCGAATCTGTCCGCCGGCGAGAATGACCGGCGCGGCGTCGCTCGCGCTGCTCGACGTGACGGAGTCGAGCACCTTCACGATGTCGGCGCCCTGCTGAGGGCGGTCGTCGGGCGATTTCTCGAGGCAGCGCATGACGATCTGCGCGAGCGCCACTGGTGTATCCGGACGAATTTCACGGATGTCGCGCGGGCGTTCGCTCAGCTGCGCCGCGAGCATGCGTGCGGGTGGCAGGCCGTGGAACGGCGTCTGCCCGCTCAGCAGTTCATATGCGAGGATTCCGAACGAATAGAAATCGGCGCGATGGTCGGTGGCAGGATCACCGGCTGCTTGCTCAGGAGCCATGTACGCCGGCGTGCCAATCGACGTGCCGGCGACCGTGAGCGTGCCACCCGGCGCCACCGTACGCGACGCGGAGATGGCCTTCGCGATGCCGAAATCGGTGACCGTCGCGCTGCCCGCGGCGAGCAGGACGTTGTCCGGCTTGATGTCGCGGTGGACGACGCCGTTGGCATGCGCGAACGCGAGCGCACGGGCGACGTCGCGGAGGATGCTGATGACTTCGCCGATCGCGAGTGGGCCTTTCGCGAGGCGGGCTCGGACGGATTCGCCCTCGACGAAAGGCATCGAAAACCAGGGAAGTCCATTCGCATCGCCAGCGCTGAGCACCGGAACGATGTGCGGATGCTGAAGACGGGCAGCGAGGAGGACTTCGCGGTTGAACCGCTCAACTGACACGCCCGCAAGGAGCTCGGGCGCGAGGACCTTGATGACGACTTTTCTGTTGAGCGTTTTTTCAGTCGCGACGTACGTGCGCGACATGCCGCCGCCGCCGAGTTCGCGCTCGATCGAGTATTGAGAGGAGATCGACTGTTCGAGCTGGGAGCGGAAGTCGGACATCAACTAAGAGGGGGGAGCGGGGAGCGGGGAGGGGGCGGGACGGGGGCGGGACGGGGGCGGGACGGGGGCGGGACGGGGGCGGCGCCCCCCAATATGGCTGGAGCGCGCGCGGCCAGCGAGGGGCGCTGCTCATGACGCGAGGAGTGCGACGAAGGAGCAAGGCAATACAGCGAGGAGCGATGACAATACGGCGAGGAGCGATGACAATACAGGAACGGGCAAGGGTGAGGGGCGAATGGCAAGGAGGAAGGAGCGACGAGCGAGGTGACCGTCACGTCGCTCCTTCCACATCGCTCCTTCCCATTCGCCCCTCACCCTTGCTCGTCCCCTCCTCCTGCGTCCTACCGCAGTTCCTCGCTCCTTGCTAAGCGGAGATCTCCCTGAGCGCCGCGACGAACTTGTCCAGCTCCGCGCTTGCCGTGTAAACCTGCGGTGTCACCCTCACCCCCTTCACCAACGCTCCATCAATCGCAACCGTGAAGATTTTGTATTTGTCGAGCAGAGTCTTGGCGAGCTCGGCCGGTTTCATCCCTTCAATCCCTACATTCGCGATCGCGGCCGTCCGCGCTGGATCCGATGGTGTGTTCATCACGATCTTCGGCAGCCCCCTGACCTTGGTCGTCCAGTACTGTTGCAGCCACTTGAGTCGCGCCTCTTTTCGTGCGCTGCCGATCATCTGATGGAACGCAATGGAATTGGGGATCGTGAGTGTGGTGTGCACGGGGTTCGTGCCTTTGTGATTGAGCTTCCGGATGTCGTCATCGGGCATGCTCAGATCGGCAAGCATGGGCCAGAGCGCGGCAATGCGCTCCTTCTTCACGTAGAGGAGCCCGGCGCCGAGCGGCGTGGCGAGCCATTTGTGGAGCGAGGCGCCGTAGTAGTCGCAGTGGAGGTCGGGAATGCGATAGTCGAGGTGCGCAAACGCGTGCGCGCCGTCGACCATGACGGGAACGCCGCGCGCGTGCGCCATGTCGCAGATCGCGCGCACGGGAAGGATATGGCCGGTGATGTTGACCATGTGGCAAATCATCAGCAGCCGCGTGCGCGGCGTGAGCGCGTTGGCGTAGACCTGCACGACCTCGTCGTCGGATTTCGGATCCATCGGTACATCGATCAGTATGTTCCGCAGCCCGCAGCGTCGTGCTTGCAATCGGAACATGTCGAGCATCGCGCCGTAGTCCTGGTTCGCCATGACGGCTTCGTCACCGGGCTTCCAGTCGTGGCCGCCGATGACTATGTCGAGCGATTCCGTGGTGTTGCGCGTCGTGATGAGCTCCTCCACTGGGCAGCCCGCGAGCGCGGCGAGCTGCGTGCGAACGGCGAGATCGTCAGGCACCTGGCGTGTGCGCATGTAGTGCGAGGCCTCGACGTTGATCTCCCGCACATTCCCGATGAACTGCTCAAGCACCGCCTGCGGCTGGAAGCAGTAGTAGCCGTTCTCGAGGTTGATATAGTCGGGGGTGAGCTTGAACTTCGCGCGGATCGACGCCCAGAACGGGTCGTCGGATGCTAGCGCTTCCGGCGTGGCAGTGACGAGGCGGGAGAGGATATCGGGACCGAACATCATGCCGAGCGATGCGCTGCCCGCGGTGCAGAGGAATTCGCGCTTGTTCATGCGGTCGTCTCCTTGAATGCGTGCGCCAACTCGGCCCAATAATAGCCCATTCGGGAGCGCGTCGTTCTTCTCGCTACCTTTATGGATGGCCCTCACCGCCACCATGTACACTTTTGACGTCGCCCTCAGCGACGTCGACCGCGGCGTGTACGAATCCCTGAACATCAAGGCCGCGTGCCATCCCTCGGAGGCCGAGGACTATTTCGCGACGCGCGTGCTCGCGTACTGTCTGGAGTATGCCGAGGGCATCGCGTTCTCGAAGGGGATCAGCGAGCCGGATATTCCGGCGATCGTCGTGCGCGATCTCACCGGCGCGTTGAAATCGTGGATCGAAATCGGCGCGCCGGACGCCGCGCGGCTCCACAAGGCAAGCAAGGCATCGCCGCGCGTCGCCGTGTACACGCACAAGGAACCGCGGATTTTCCTGCGCGCGTATGAAGGCGAGCGGATCCACCGTGCGGACGCGCTCGAGCTGTACGCGATTGATCGTGAACTGCTCGCGGAGTTCGTGCAACGGCTCGACCGTCGCGTGAAATTCGCGATGACCGTCACGGACGGGCAGCTCTTTCTCGACTTCGACGGTGACAGCGTCAGCGGTGCCGTGCAGCGACTGACGCTCGCCTGACGTGTCGTTCACCGAGATAGCGGTTCTCACCTTCTGCGCGGCGGCGGCGGGCGCGGTGAATGCGCTCGCCGGCGGCGGCATGCTCGTGGCGTATCCCGTGCTCGTCGCGTTCGGCCTTTCGCCGATTGCCGGCAACGCCACGGCCACCGTCGCGCTGCTCGCGGGCGGGATTGGTGCGCAGCTCGGCTATCGCAAGGAAATGAAAGGAACTGCGCCCTACCTGAAGGGGCTCGTCCTCCCGTGCATTGCCGGCGGAATTCTTGGCGCATTCCTCCTGCTCAAGACCCCGCCGCGCCAGTTTGCCGCGATGGTGCCGGGACTCGTGCTGCTCGCGACCTTCCTGTTCGCCGCGCAGGGGCCGATCACGCGGCTCGCACTCCAGGTTCATGCACGCATCACGGGGACAGAGCTCGCGACGCCCAAGTCAGTCGTGGTGCCGACTGTGCCCACCGTGACGCTGCTCGGCATCCAGCTCCTGATCTCGATCTACATCGGCTACTTCGGTGCGGGCGCGGGCGCGATCATGCTCGCGAACTTTGGGTTCGCGGGGCTCGTGAACATCCACCAGATGAACGGGCTCAAGCTCTGGTGTGGGATGCTCACGAACGTGACGGCAGCCGTCGTGTTCGCGCTCCAGCCGGGCCTGGTGCACTGGCAGATGGTGGCCGTAATGACGTGCGGCTCGGTCGTCGGTGGTTATGGGAGTTCTCGAGTTGCGCAGCGCGTGTCGGACAAAAGCGTGCGGCTGACGATCGTCGCGATCGGCGTGGCGATGGCGGCGTGGCTGACCGTGAGCGCGCTGAGCTCGCGGTCAGGCCACTGAGCGGTGGGCGCCGCGTGTGACCGAACTAACCGGTAGTGGAGTACTCAGGGGCATGAGACCGACCCTTCTGGTTTGTGCATTGCTTACGGCGGGGTGCGCGCGGTCCGCGCCGGTCGCACCGGTGTTGTCACCGGCAATCCTGAATATCGTGGTTGGGAGCTGGACGCTCACGCAGGGCTGCGGCGGTGTTGCGTACCGTTGCTCGGGAGCTGGTAGCCTCACCGTGCCGAATCTGGTCGTGTTCTACTCGAACGGCACGATGGACCAGTTCCGCGCCGGAGTGAAGGTTGCGAGCGGGACGTTCAGCATCACCCCGAGCGCGGCAGATTCGCTCCGTTCGGGTACGCTGGTGATGGCTCCGGGTCTCGAGGCCGCGACCGATACGCTCACGCTGAACTTTTCGATTGAAGGTGAGCTGATGCTCGCGGAGCCATGCTGTGACCGGCTGACCTACTCGTTCTTCAAGGCGAACGCGCCGGACTAGCGGCTTTCAGGGAATCGCCCCCGCCGTTCCCGCGCGCCGCGGATCGGCACCGGCGGTGACTTTCTTTCCGTCGATCGCAACGGCAGCGCCGTAGCCTTCGCGCAGTTCCCCGCGCATCGATACGTAGCTGATGTCGTAGCCGAGCTCGCGGAGCTTCTTGATGACTTCCGGCGAGAAGCCGTCTTCCATCTCGATGTTGTACTTCGCCGGAGCGGCTGCACCGCCGCGGCCGCCACGCCCGCCACCGCCGAACGCCACGCCGGGGATGAAGCGCGGAAGTTCCAGCGCCTGCTGCGGCCCCATGCCGTAGTCCAGCGCACCGAGCAGCGTTTCGAACACCGCAGAGGTGATCCAGTTGTTGCCGGCCGCGCCAAGCGCGAAGACAAGCTTCTTCCCCTTGAACACGATCGTCGGCGTGATGGTGCTCCCGTGGCGCGCGAATGCGAGGCGCGATCCGTATTGCGTCGAATCCGTGCCGTACGACGTGAGCTTGTCGTTGGAGAGAAATCCAAGCCCAGGCGTGACGTAGAAGTCGCCGCCCCACGTTCCGAGCGTTTGCGTGACCGCGACGGCGTTGCCTTCGTTGTCCGCGACGGTGAACGCGGTAGTGCCGGAGGAGTGACAGTAGGTGACTTCGGTGGCGTGATCAGGACCGCAATCGACCGAAGACCGAGGACCGACGTCCGAAGATGCCAACGCGTCGCTCGCGATGTTGAAGTTTCGGTCCTCGGTCTTCGGTCCTCGG
>JBOHTH010000388.1:0-6374 GCA_050733535.1 Gemmatimonadaceae bacterium
GTGCTGAAGAACGGCAAGGTATCCACGCTCGACATCGTGAACCGGGTCAAGGCGATGGTGCCCCAGTTGAAGGCGCTCATGCCGCCGGACGTGAGCCTCACCGTGATGGGCGACCAGTCGGTGTACGTGCGCAACACAATCGCGGGCGTGCTGCGCGAGGGAATCCTCGCGGCGCTGCTGACGGCGCTGATGATCCTCGTGTTTCTGGGGAGCTGGCGCTCGACGGTGATCGTCGCGGTCTCGATCCCGCTGAGCGCGCTCGTGTCGATCATCTGCCTCTGGGCCACCGGCCAGACGCTGAACGTCATGACGCTCGGCGGGCTCGCGCTCGCCGTTGGCATCCTGGTGGACGACGCGACCGTGGCAATCGAGAACATCCACCGCAACGTGGACCACGGGAAACCACTGCGCCGCGCGATCGTGGACGGCGCCGAGCAGATTGCGATCCCGGCGTTCGTCTCGACGCTCTCGATCTGCATCGTGTTTCTGCCGATCTTCGCGCTGACTGGGCCGGCCGGCGCACTGTTCAAGCCGCTGGCGATGGCGGTCGTCTTCGCCATGGCCGCATCGTATTTCTTCTCGCGCACACTCGTCGTGACGATGGCGGACTACATGCTGCCGGGCGAGGCGATGGTGCACGCCGGCGGCCACAACGCCGGGGAGGAGAAGAGTCTCTTCCGCCGTGCCATTGCGCGGTTCGAGGTGGCGTTCGAGAAGTTCCGCGGCGGCTACCACGCGGTGCTTGCGTGGGCGATGCTCCACCGCCGCAGCGTGCTGACAACGGCAGCGGGGTTCGTGCTTGCGTCGCTGCTGCTGGTGCCGGCGATCGGCGAAGATTTCTTCCCGACGGTCGATGGGGGCCAATTCCAGCTGCACGTCCGCGCGCCATCGGGAACGCGCATCGAGCAGACGGAAATCCTCTTCGCCAACGTCGAGCGTGTGGTGCGGCGCGTGATCCCGCCGGACGAGCTGCAATTAGTGCTCGACAACATCGGCCTCACTTCGTACGGGACGAATCTCGCCGTGGGGTCGAATGCCAGTGTCGGGCCCGCGGACGGCGACATGATGGTGCAGCTCAACCCCGAGCACAAAGGCTCCACCTGGGCGTACGTCCGTACGCTCCGCCGGGAGCTTCCAAAGGAGTTCCCCGGCGTGACGTTCTTTTTTCAGCCGGCGGACATGGTCAATCAGGTGCTGAACGCCGGGCTCCCCGCACCGATCGACGTGCAGGTGGTGGGGCACGCCGATGAGAACTACGACGTGGCGCGCCAGTTGGCCCATGAGATCGCGCGCATTCCAGGTGCGGCCGACGTCCGCGTACAGCAGGTCATGGATGCGCCGGAACTGCGCTTTGACGTGGACCGCGTGCGCGCGCAGCAGATGGGCCTCTCCCAGCGCGATGTCGCGGGCGACCTGCTCGTCTCGCTCGCGTCGAGCGGACAGATCTCCCCCAACTTCTGGGTGAACCCGGCAAACGGCGTGCAGTACAACGTCAACGTCATGACGCCGCAGTACAGGATGAACAGCGTCGACGCGCTCAACAACACGCCGATCAGCACGCCGCGGGATGCGCCCACACAACTCTTTGGAAACCTTTCAACAGAAAGCCGCGGTATCGCACCGGCCGTAGTCAACCACTACAACGTGGCGCCGGTGTACGACGTGTTCGCCGGCACCGATCGCCGTGACCTTGGCGGGGTTGCGCACGACGTGGATCAGGTGATCGTCAACGCCCGCAAAAACCTGCCGCGCGGCACGACGATCGTCATGCGCGGCCAGGTGGAGAGCATGCGGAGCTCGTTCACCGGGCTCGCGTTCGGAATCCTGTTCGCGATCCTGCTCGTGTACATCGTGCTCGTGGTGAACTTCCAGAGCTGGCTCGACCCGCTGATTATCATCATGGCGCTCCCAGGCGCACTCGCCGGCATCGTCTGGATGCTGTACGTGACGCACACGACCTTCACTGTGCCGTCGCTCATGGGCGCAATCATGGCGATGGGCGTCGCGACGGCGAACAGCGTGCTGCTCATCACGTTCGCCGACGACCAGCGCGCGGCCGGCCGCAACGCAACGGAGGCCGCCGTCGATGCCGGCTTCGCGCGCCTGCGCCCGGTGTGCATGACGGCGCTCGCGATGATCATTGGCATGCTCCCCATGGCACTCGGCCTCGGCGAAGGCGGCGAACAGAATGCGCCGCTCGGCCGGTCGGTGATCGGCGGCCTGCTCGTGGCCACGTTCTTCACGCTGGTCGTCGTGCCGCTCGTGTACAGCGTGCTGCGGCAAGACCACGTTCACGTCCCAGCCCCCGTTGAATCATGATTACGCCCGACGATTCCGAACTTCCCGGATCCGCGCCCATCGAGGGCCACGCAGACGTCGGCGCCGCGCCGCCGGTGACGCCGACATCCACACGACGGATGATCACGGCGGCAGGGGTGGTCGTCGTGCTGCTCGCGCTGCTCCTCGTGAGTTCGTTCATCCCGCGGCGCACGACGTCAAAAGAACTCGAGGCCGAAGTGCTCGCACAGGACGCGGCACCGGCCGTGCAGGTCGCCACGGTGCACCGCGCGGCTGCCGCCGGTGCCGTGGAACTCCCCGGCACGATCCAGGCGCTGCACGAGAGCGCCATTTACGCGCGGGTCGGCGGCTACGTGAAGACGTGGCACGCAGACATCGGCAGCATCGTCCGTGCCGGCGACGTACTCGCCGAGATCGATGCGCCGGAAGTCACGCAGCAGGTGACGCAGGCGCAGCATCAGGTGGCGCAGGCGAAAGCCGCGACGGGACTCGCGCAGACCGACCTCGCGCGCTGGAAACTGCTCGCGACGGACAGTGCGGTCACGCGCCAGGAGCTGGACCAGAAGCAGGCGGCGTACGACGCGGCCGTGGCCAACAGCGGGGCGGCGACGGCGAACCTGCAGCGCCTCGTCGAGATGCAGAACTTTGCGCACGTGCGCGCGCCGTTCACCGGCGTGATCACCGCGCGCAACATCGACATCGGGTCGTTGATCACCGCGGCGGGTGCGACGAGCGCGCCGGTCGCCGGCGGCGACGTAGCGGGAGTGCCGGGCCCCGGAAGCATGTTTCGCGTAGCGCAAACGGACACGGTGCGCACGTACATCTCGGTGCCGGAGCGTTACTCGACCGCGATGGCCGCGGGCCTCACTGCGAAGGTGACGGTGCAGGAACTGCCGGGGAGGACGTTCACGGGGCGCATCGTGCGCACATCACATTCGATCGACGTGTCGTCGCGGACGCTGCTCGTCGAAGTCGACATCGCCAACCCGAAGTTCCTGCTGCTGCCGGGCATGTACACGAACGTCACGGTGCAGTTCGCGCACTCGGATGCGGCGCTGATCGTGCCGGCGACGGCGCTCGTAATTCGCGCGGCGGGGACGCAGGTGATGGTCGTCGATACGACGACGTCGGTGATCCACCTCAAGTCGGTGACCGTCGGCCGCGATTACGGCGCGACGATCGAGATTCTCGGCGGGATTACCGAGGGGACGGTCGTGGTGACGGATCCGAATGCGGATCTTATGGATGGGATGAAAGTGAAAGCTGCGGCACCGACTTCGAAGTAGAGATCTCGACCCGAGGCGGAGTGCGGAGGAGGAACGGGAATCAGGGCGAGATGAGTTGTTCGTGGCGCTGACCCTTCCATACCGCAAAGCTGCCTCCTTTGGTACCGCCGCCCTCGCAGCCGTCGACGTAAGAGAAATCGCCGATAATCGCGGTGTTGGCGTTGGCGCTCGTGCCGCGAAGCGTCAGTGTGCCGCCGCAGTGGCGTGAGGCAAGCGTCCAGTCCACGGCGAGCGTGAGTGTGTCGCCGTGCACGCGGCCGGTGCCGTGTCCGGTGAAGTCGAAGCCGGACGTGGTGCGCAGCGAGACCGTCGCCGTCGAGCCCGCGACGCCGAGATCCCACTCCATCAGGAGACGCGTGCGGTCGAGCACGATGTGCCCGGCGTAGTGCCCCGCTGAGATGGGAGCGGGCCGACGAGCGATGTCGCTCGCACGAGGGACGGCGTACGCGATGAAATAGTCCCCGGCTTTGTCGTAGTCCCCCGCCCTCGCGTGAAGCTCCCGGTGGCCGCCGGCAGCGACGACGACGAACTGACGACCCGACGCGGTCACGTACGTCATCGGCGACGCATGCACGCCGGCGGGCAGGCTCGCGGACCACAGTTCGCGGCCATCGTTGATGTCGTAGGCGTGCAATGCGTGGTCGATTGCGCCCCCGGCAAAGACGAGGCCGCCACCAGTGATCATAGCGCCACCAAGATTCGGTGATCCCCATGTGTCGCTCCCCGGCACGTTCGAGAGCTGGGCGATGCGACCGAACGGCCGTTCCCATTTCACCGCACCGGTCTCGAGATCGACGGCGGTGAGTGTTCCCCACGGCGGTGGATTGCACGGCGCACCGTCCGGCGAGATGAGATGCACGCGATGCATCCCGTACGGCGTTCCTCGCTGAGGCGCGAACTCGTCGAAGCGCGAGCCGCCCATCGCTTTCCCGTGGAGCTCGTCCCGCGGAATGAGATTCACGAGCGTGATGAGCCGGTTCGTCGGCACGATGGCGAGGTGCCGCGTGGGATCAATCGCCACGCCACTCCAATTGGATCCGCCGATGTTGCCGGGAAAGATCACCGTCGGCACGGTGTCAGGCGGCGTAAAGATCCCTGTCGAGCGCGCGCCGGCGAGCTGCGCTTGGCACCACGCGCGCCCGCTGTCAGTCACGGCGAAAATATCACTGAGATCGAAGTGCGTCGGCACGAGCGGACGCGGCAGCACTGGCACTGGCTGCGTCAGCCACGCCCTCTCGCCCGGAACGTGGCTCGCCGGCACGGGCCGCTCCTCGATCGGAAACAGCGGCTCGCCCGTCTCGCGATTGAGGATGAACAGGAAGCCGGTCTTCGTCGCCTGAACGAGCGCGGGGATATCGCGCCCATCCCGGCGGATCGTGACGAGCGCGGGCTCCGCTGGGACATCGTAATCCCAAAGGTCGTGGTGCACGGTTTGGTAGTGCCACACCATCCGCCCGGTGGAGGCGCGCAGCGCGACGATCGAGTTCGCGAAGAGATTCTCTCCGAGTCGTTCGCCGCCAAAGAAATCAGGGCTCGCGCTCCCCGTTGGGACGAATATGAGGTCGCGCGCCGAGTCGACGCTGATGATCGACCATGCATTGGCGGCGCCGGTCTGATGCGCGTGCGGACCGATCCATGTCGCGTACCCCAGTGCGGTTGAGTCACGCGCGACGGGATCCCATGCCCACTTCAGTGCGCCCGTCCGCGCGTCGAACGCTCGCACCGCACCGCTCGGCGCGTTGGCGCGATGGCCATCCGCGACCGTCGACCCCACGATCACCAGCCCGCCGACAATCGCCGGCGGAGAGGTCACCGCGTATTCACCTTTCGTGGGTGTATTGAGGATCCCTGCGGCGAGGGGCACCTCACCATGCGTGCCGAAGTGTTCGCAGGGTGCACCAGTCCGCGCGTCGAGTGCGATGAGCCGCGCGTCGACCGTCCCGATGAAAATCGTTCGTTTGCACGCCGTGCCGGCACGCGCGACGGGATTGACCCAAGTCGAGACTCCGCGGTTGGCGAAGTCACCGTAGTCGCCGGAAAGATCGAGCCGCGCGTCGAACGCCCACCGCTCCCGGCCTGTTTCCGGGTCGAGGGCGCGCACGTCACCGAAAGGCGTCGAGACGTAGAGCGTTCCGTCGACGAAGAGCGGCGTGGTTTCGTCGCGTGCCATGTTGGGACCGACCGCGAAGTCGCCGGAGCGATACGTCCAGACCGGGACGAGCCGGTCAACATTCTCCCGTGTAATCGCCGCGGCGGGCGAATACTTGGTGCCCGCGGCGTCGTGCGCGTAGACGGGCCAGTCGACGGTCGAGGTCTTCGGCGGAGTGGCCTGCCCCGCGACGGGCCTGGCAAGAACGAGAAGGAGCAATGCACCGCGTTCGAGTTTCATGCGCTTTCCCCCAACTCGCGAGTCATCTCGATCATCGTGCGCCGAAAGCCGGCGCGTGCGAACAGTCGCTGCGCGGAGTCGTTTCGTTCTGCGGTCTCGAGTACGACGCGCGGCGCGCCGCGCCGTTTGAGCTCGGTCACCGTGGCCTCGAGCAGTGCGTGGCCGACGCCGCGGCCGCGTTGCGCGGGATCGACAACGATATCGTAGAACGCGCCCGCCGGACCGCGGAGCGCCATGTAGTCGGTGCCCTCGACCGCGGCGTACGTGTAGCCGACGATAGCGCCGCCACGCTCGGCCACCAGCACGATGACATCGCGTTTGTCGAGCTGAGTGCCGAGATAGCCGCCGTATCCCTTCGGTGTATCCGGCGTCGCGGGGATGAAGCGCGCGGGGTCGAAGTC
>JBOHTH010000389.1:0-3810 GCA_050733535.1 Gemmatimonadaceae bacterium
GAAACGCGCGGATCGTTCCGTTCGAGCTGCGCGATCCGCGCGTTTCCGCGAAATCCGTGGCAAGTTTTTTTGTTCTATGCTGAGCTCGCCGGTTTCCGCAGGACAGCTGTGACTGATTCACGGTCGGCTGGGTAGCCTTATTGGACACGCTTCGGAGATGGCGCTTGAGACGACTGCTCGTGATCGGAGTTCTTGCCATTGGCGCATGCGCGAAGGAGGTAACGGCCCCACGCGTGCTGAGGGTGGTGCCGATACCGGAGGTGGGGGTGTTTAGCGCGTCCGCGCAAACGCTGCCGACTGCGTATGGCGACTGGGGAACGGTCGGGCACGCCGTTGCAACAAAGGCGATGGTGGTCGATCAGGATGACAATCCTGTTCCGGGCGTGCGCGTCGCATGGGCGGTCGAGGGCGGGGCGGGGTCCCTGGATGCTCCTGCGACGGTCACTGATTCCACCGGAATCGCCAGCGTGAATTGGACACTCGACACCATCGCGAGGCTGGACTCCCTGCGGGCTTCGATCGCGTCAGGTGCTTCGCTGGTGCTGGTGGCATCGGGCACGCACGGTGCCGAGGGCAGCGCGACGAAAGTCAGCGGCGATGGGCAAAAAGTCGCGCCCGGTGCGACGTCGACGCCGCTCGTCATCCGGGTTGCGGACCAGTACGGCAATCCGATCGGCGGAGTTTTCGTCGCGTGGGCGGCGATTCACGGCGGTACGCTCAGCTCAGCCACGACGACCACGGACGCAAGCGGCATGGCGCAAGTGACGCTCGCGACTGGGTCCGCGCCGGCGACTTACACAGTCGTCGCCACGCTTGGCGCGCTGCCGGCGGTGACATTCACCGTGACTGCCGCCAGGTAGTTCGCGTTCCGCACGACGAGCCGGCCGGCTCTTCCACCGATGGCGCGCACGCGGCATCGTTCACTGCATGCAATCCCCTGAGACTCTGCTGATTTCGGATCGCGACGTGCGCGCGCTCCTCCCGATGAACGAATGCATCACCGTGATGGAAAGCGCGCTGCGCAGCGTGACCGACGGATCGAGCGTGCTGCCGCTGCGCACCGTGATGAAACTCGACGGAACGCCGAACGCGTTCGCAGCCATGCCGGCGGTGGTCGGCAAGGGAAGCGGCGCTTCGCTCGGCGCGAAGATCATCACAGTCTTTCCCGGAAACGATTCAACTCCATACGACGCGCACATCGGCGCCGTGCTCCTGTTCGACGCCGAGCACGGCAAGCTGCTTGCGATTGCCGATGCGAGCTCGATCACCGCGATTCGAACGTCGGCGGTTTCCGGACTCGCGACGCGGCTGCTCGCGCGCGAGGACGCGAATGAACTCGCGCTGCTCGGCGCGGGCGTGCTGGCGTTGCCGCACCTCGAAGCCGTGCGCTGCGTGCGCGACATCCGCCGCGTGCGCGTGTGGAGCCGGTCGGGAGACCGCGCGAAGGAGCTCGCGGCGCTCGCGCGCAAAAAGTTCGACGTGGAGATCGTCGTCGCCGCCAGCGCGCGCGACGCCGTGGAGGGCGCTGACGTGATCTGCACGATCACCTCCGCGCGCACGCCGGTGCTCGAGGGCGCGTGGCTCGCGCCCGGCACGCACGTGAATGCCGTCGGCGCGTCGCTCCCGACGGCGCGCGAGCTCGACACCGCGGCGGTCGCCCGCTCACGGCTCTTTGTGGACCGGCGCGAATCCGCGCTCAGCGAAGCCGGCGACTTCCTGATTCCGCGCAGCGAAGGCGCCGTGACCGACGCTCACATCTTGGGCGAGCTCGGCGACCTGCTCGCCGGCGGCGCACAGGGCCGCCTCAGCGCCACCGACGTTACCTTGTTCAAGTCACTCGGCCTCGCGGTCGAGGATGTCGCGGCGCTGCGGCACATTCACACGAAGGCCGTGGCGACCGGTGCGGGAACGCGCGTGGCGCTCGGCGGATTGAGAGACCATTCGCAGGGGGCATGATGCGCAAGTTCGTCGGCGGGGTGGTGGCAACGATCGTGGTGATCTTGTGCAGCGGATACCTCGTGCTCAAGCTCGGCTGGATCCCGATGGGAGCCGACAACCCACCGGGTACACTTGAGGGCCGCGTCGCCCACCTTGCGACGGACGCCGCTCTCGAAAAGGGCGCTCCCAAGCAGGACAATCCGATTCCGATCACGGCGGCGACGCTCAGTGACGGCGCGCGCATCTACGAGCGGCATTGCGCTGTTTGCCACGGAGGCGCGCTTCACAAGGTGAGCCCGTTGCAGAAGCACTTCAGCCCGTCGGTGCCGCAGCTGGTGAATCGCAAACCGCACGACCCCGACAACGAATACTTCTGGATCACCAAGCACGGCTATCGCATGACGGGCATGCCGGCGTGGGGCGGGATTCTGACGGACGACGAGATCTGGACGGTTGTGCGGTTTGTTCTGAACTACAACAAGTTACCGCCGGAGGCCGCGGCCGCGTGGCAGCAGGCCGCGGACACTACGCGAGCGCCCGCGCCTAAGCCGGTCGCCGCTGCTCACAAGCGGGACAAGTCCGACTAGCCGGCTACCTGTCTGACCAGACCGCGAGCTCGTTGCCCGCCGGATCGGCGAAGTGGAACCGCCGTCCGCCGGGGAACGAAAAAATCGGCTTCACGATTTTCCCGCCCGCCGCTTCGACTTTCTTCTGCGACTCCTCGAGCCTGCTCGCGTAGAGGATCACGAGCGGGGCGCCGCTTGTCGATGACTGCTGGCTGGTAATCCCGCCGTCGACATTCTCGTGTGAGAACGCCGCGTAGTCCGGGCCCCAGTCCTGGAACGACCAGCCGAATGCGTCGGCGTAAAACTGCTTTGACTTCGCGACCGCGGGCACATGAAGCTCGATATAGTCGATGCTGTAATCGGGGCGCGGCTTCTTGGCGTCGGCCATGGGATCCTGAAGTATGAAGGTGAGAGTGGAGCGGGACTGAAGATCGTCGTACATTCGGCCAATGTCCAATCACACGAATGTCACGCGCCGCGAGGCGCTCGCCTCGCTTGCCGCCGGCGCGCTCGCCGTTGCCGGCGCCCCCGCCATCCTCCGCGGCCGCTTTCGGCTGTTCGCCGAATCATCGACAGAGTATTCGGCGCGCGCCGTGCGCCTGGTCGAGCGCACGGTCGTCATCGACATGCTCAACCAGTTTCGCTTCGCCGATTACGCGGAGCATCCGCCCAAGAGCGAGCTGTGGCTGCGCACGCCGCGATCGTTCACGGCGGCCGACTTCCAGCAGTACCGCACCTCCGGGATCCGCGTGTTTGCACTCGGTGCAGGGGCGCGGGACTACGAGTCCGGCATCCGGTACTTCGCCGATTGGAACGGATTTATTGCCGGCTACACCGATTGGTTCATTCGCGTCGAAAACACCGGCGACTTCGAGCGGCTCAAGACGTCGAACAAGGTGGGCATCATGCTCACCTTTCAGAACGCCGATCATTTCCGCACGGCCAATGACGTGGCCACCTTCCATACGCTCGGCCAGCGCGTGTCGCTGCTCACCTACAATTCCACCAACCGACTCGGCTCCGGTTTTCTTGCCGACACGGATACCGGGCTGACCCCGTACGGCGCGGAGATCGTCGCGCGCATGAATCAGGTGGGGATGGCGGTGGATCTCTCGCACTGCGGCGACAAGACGACGCTCGACGGCACGGCCGCGTCGAGCAAGCCGGTGATCTTCACCCACGCGGCTTGCCGCGCGCTCGTGCCCGGCCACCTGCGCTGCAAGACCGATGAGATGATCACGAACATGGCGAAGACCGGCGGCGTGATGGGAATCCCGATGATCCGCTTCATGCTGAAGATCGACGA
>JBOHTH010000390.1:0-8189 GCA_050733535.1 Gemmatimonadaceae bacterium
CTCCATCATCGCGTTCACTCGCATCGCGCCCATGCCGATGTAGTGCATGCCGGCGATCGCGATTCCCATGGCGACGGCCGCTCCCGCGAGACGCCCCTGACCGACGCGCGCCTGCGACGCGGTCCAGAGCGCAAAGCCCGACGCGCCCATCGCCACGAGCAGCGACAGCACCACCAGCGGCGTGCTGTAGTCGATCTCGACCGGGAGCGTGAACGCGAGCATCGCGATGAAGTGCATGCTCCAGATCCCGAACCCCATCGACACCGCGCCTCCCGCGATCCAGAGCGCGCGAATCCGGCCGTGCGTCGCGTTCACGCGTCCGGCAAGGTCGAGCGCGGCGAACGCGGCGAGCATCGCGATAGCAACCGAGACGCAAACGAGCCAGACGTTGTAGGTATGCGACATTGCCATGTGCATTGGGCGACCCGGTCAGGAGGTGAGGTGGACGTTGCCCGCGAGGCAGCGATCGATCGCGCCCAGCAGGAGTGTTTCGTCCGCAATCGGCTTGGTCACATAGTCGTCGAAGCCGGCCGCGAGAAGGCGTGCGCGGTCGCCGGCCATCGCATGCGCGGTGAGCGCGATGACGGGCAGATCTCTCAGCGCCTCATCTGCTCGAATGCGCCGCAGGACTTCGAGCCCGTCCATCTCGGGGAGCGAGATGTCGAGCAGGATCAGGTCTGGGCGCACGACCTGTAGGCCATCGAGCGCCGATGGTCCGTCGGCGTACTCCACGATCATGTACTGCTCGTCGAGCAGCGCGTGCACGAGGAGGCGGTTGTCGGCGTTGTCTTCCACGACGGAGATGGTCTTGAGCATTGGCGGGTTGATCCGGGGTTGGTGTGGCAGTGCCCCTTTCCAATGCGCGATCCGTGCCAGAGGACCTTCAGCGGCACAGGTTGTTGTGCGCAAACCGCTTAGCTGTGTTCAGCGGCAGGCCGCGACGCTGCTCGCGATGTCCAAACTTTGGACTTTGTCCAGCGATTGGACGGTTACTCGCCCGTTATTCCGTACTCTTCGAGGCGGTTGTATAGCGTCTGGCGCGACAGTCCCAGCATTTTCGCCGCGCGCGCCCGGTTGCCCTGCGCGAGCGAAAGCACCCGCTCGATGTGCCGGCGCTCGCTCGCGGCCAGCGAGTAGTCATCCAGCAGCGGCTCCGCCGCGTCCTCTTCGCGCTGAACGTCGAGCGGAAGGTGCTCGGGCAGCATGCGGTCCGACCGCGCGCCGAGCAGCAGGGCGCGCTCGAGCACATTTCGCAGCTCGCGGACGTTGCCGGGCCATTCATAGCGCACGATGCGCGTGAGCGCTTCCGGCGAGATCGTCTCCGGCCCTCGGCCGAGCTGGCGGCGCAGGTCGGCGAGCAGGGCGAGCGAGAGGTCGGCGATGTCCTCTCTGCCGCGTTCCCGCAACGACGGGATGCGCACCGGAAGCGCGGCGATTCTGTAGTACAGGTCTTCGCGAAACCGTCCGTCTTTCACCGCGGCGGCGAGGTCCACGTGAGTGGCCGCGATGAGGCGCACGTCGACCTCGATCTCGCGGGTGCCGCCGAGGCGCCGGAAGGTTTTCGACTCGAGCACGGTGAGCAGCTTGGGCTGGAGCTCGAGCGCGAGATCGCCGATCTCGTCGAGCAGCAGCGTGCCGCCGTTCGCGAGTTCGAAGAGTCCCTCTTTGCGCGTCTTTGCGTCCGTGAAGGCGCCTTTCTCATGGCCGAACAGTTCGGAATCGAGGAACGTGGCCGAGAGCCCTGCGCAGTTCACCGAGACGAACGGCGCCGCGCGGCGCGGTGACGCTCCGTGAATCAGCCGGGAAATCCACCCCTTGCCCGTCCCCGTCTCGCCGTTGAGCAGGATCGGCGCGTTGCCCTCGGCGAGCAGCGTGACCTGTTCTGCGACCTCGCGCATGGCGGGCGATTCACCAAGACTCTCGAGATTCGCGTTGCGATTCAGCAGCGCGGAATGGGCGCGCAGACGGCGCCGCATGACCGATTTTTCGTACGCGAGTTCGACGATCGCGTCGAGGTGTTCGACCCGGAGCGGCTTCGCCACAAAGTTCTCCGCGCCAAGCTGCAGTGCCCTCACCGCCGTTTCGATGTCGCCACGGCCGGAGAGCATGACGATCGTCGCGTCCTCGTCGCGGGCGCGGATGATCTCCAGCACTTGGAGGCCGCTGAGGCCGGGCATCTCCATGTCGAGCATGACGATGTCGGGGCGGTCGCGCTCGTAGACCTCGATCGCCGTTCGCGGGTTGGACTCGGTGGTGACGGCCCAGCCGCGCCTGAGGAACACCTGCCTGACGGCGCCGAGGACGGCAGGCTCGTCGTCGATGAGGAGCACGGAGCGGCTGCGATCTGTCATGTTGCGACTCAAGGTACGGGGCGCGGCAGGTCACCGCGAGCAGAACCCGCGCGAAATCCGATCAGTCGAATCGTGGGAACGAGGGTGTAAGGGTGTGAGGCCACGAGCCTACGGCGATTCGTACGTCAGGGCGTATTTCTTACGTACGTCAAAATCACGCATCGATAAAGTGCGCGGAGAGGATGTAGCCGCTCTCGGCCGAGGGCGAGCCGGCGGCGTCACGGGGCGCCAGCTCGCGTCACCAGCCAAGCAACCGCCGCCAGTACCAATCCGCACACGAACCCGAATCCCCATCCAATAAACCGGCCCGCAAGCGCCGGCCGGCCGCGCGGCGCAACAAGAAACTCCACCTCGTGCAGCCTACCGCGATCGCCGTCGAACATGTACGCGCGATCCACGCCGTACGCCGCGGCGTATTCGAAAATCTGCCGCCTGGTATCCGGCTTGGTCGGGCGCGCGGCGCCGCCGGTCTTCACCTCGACGATCGCGCGCTCGCCGCCGCGCTCGACCAGAAAATCCACGCAGACGTCGTACTCCACCGTCTCGCCGTCCACGCGCATCTTGCAGCGCAGGGTCTCCTGCTCGCCGAGAATCTTGAATCCGTTCTTGCGGAGCCACACGAGCGCGCGATTTTCGCCGGTCTCAGCG
Organism: Gemmatimonadaceae bacterium; assembly: GCA_050733535.1. Classification (GTDB taxonomy): domain Bacteria; phylum Gemmatimonadota; class Gemmatimonadetes; order Gemmatimonadales; family Gemmatimonadaceae; genus Fen-1231. Next base: position 3,000 of record JBOHTH010000390.1, read on the forward strand.
CGGTGTGCGCGGCGCAGGCGGCGCCAGCGGTCGAGCCAGCGCCGAGCGCGAAGCGCCGCCCAGCCGCCGAGCACCAGCGCGATCGCAATCGCGACGAGCGCGGGCAACCACGTCAATAAATCAGGCGGCCTGTTCAACCTGATCTAGCGCTTCACATCGCGGGCCCGCGAGCGCAGCCACTCGGCGATCGCGGTTTCATCGCGCGCGTCCGTGGCAACGTCGAGCATCAGCTGCAGCACATCCACCGGGGCCGCCTCAACGAGAAACGCGTTGATCCGCAAGAACGTCCAGGCGCACATGTAGGCTGTGCGTTTGTTCGCATCCTGATAGCCGTGATTCTTCGCAAGCCCGAAGAGGTAGCACGCGGCACACTCGAAAAGATCTGCGGCCGCGTACTCGTAGCGATTGCGCGCGCGACCGAGCGCCGACTCAATGCTGCCCTCGTTGAGTACGCCGGCATTGCCGCCGTGATGTTGCCGCTGGTCTTCGTGAATCGCATCGACCAGCGCACGGCTCAGCCAGACGGGCTCCATGTATTAGAGCTTGGCCAGTGCTGCCATCGCGTCTCGATTGAGCTTCGCGCCCTCGTAGTACGCCGCGAGCGCTGCCTTGGTCTCGGGATCAGCGGCCGTCAGCAGGATTCCGTCCGCGGTCTCCATCGCGAAGACCTCGTCGTTCGCCTCGAGGTGCAGGCGCCGCAGCATGTCCTTCGGGAGAATCGCGCCGACGGAGCCGCCGATCTTCTTCAGCTTGATGGTATGCGCCATGGTGGCCTCCGACACGGGACGAGATGTAGTATAACTAATATTATACTCGTGTCAACGGCGACTTTCACACGCGATCGCGGGCTCGCGGGACCGTGGTGTTGATGCCGCGAACGAATCCGCGCAGCGCCTTTGCCGGAGCGCGCTTCACGGGCGTGAAGAACGCAGCGGGATAAAAATATTCCTCGCCGGACCCATCGGTAACGCGAACGAGCCCGTGCGCGGACGCGTCGCGATCGGGCACCGCCTCATAGATCTTGCGGCGCTCGAGCGACGCCTCGTAGCCGGCGTTTCGAACGCAAAGCAGCAACTTGCTCGTATGGCTTCGCATTTGGTCTAATCTAAGCAGTCCAGGCGCCGTTACATACCTGAACAGCTACATAACTGCACCGCAACTGTAGCTCGACGACGCACCCGAGACCGGCGTCGCCTAGAGCAGCGGAAGTTGCCGCAGAACGGGAAGCGGCAGGACACCGATGATCACCCACGGGTTCGGCGCGACGAGGTGGAACGCCTGCGTCGTCCCAAGGAAAAAGTGGAGATCCTTGGTGCAGAATTCGTCAAGATACTTCGCTCGTACCCTACCTATCGCGGCCTTTTCGTCACCATCGACGCTCGCAAGACAGTTCCAGTAGAGCGCCCCGATCTCCCAATCCAGCACCTGCAATTCGCTCGAGGTGCCGTCCGCATCGGCGAACCGGTACGAGAAGCTGTACGGCAGCTTGCGAATCAACTTGAACGTCTGACGCCACGTGTCCTCGGCGAAGATCTCCATCTGAGAGGTCTTCGCCCGCATCTGCTCCACCTTGTCGACGTCCCACTCGCGCTCCTCTTCTTCACACTTGAATCCGAGAATCTTCGTCGGCTTGAACACGGCGAGAGACATCCGGTTTGACTTTGCGCCGTCAATAACCTCTGCGAGGCGCGTAAATACCCGCGCCTTGCCCGTTAGCAGTTCGCGACGCTCGCGCCACTCGTCCGAGGTCCCAAGGTGAGCGACGGGCTGCATCGCGCGCATGTCCTTCGGACGATAGGTCTCGGGCCGCGGATCCGACGTATTGCGAATAAGATCGCATTCGACCCAATCGAACTTCTTGTATTGTTCCGCCTCGTCGAGCCGGTGAAACGGGACGGGATAAATCCGCACCCATGACCCGTCGGCGCGAACTCCCGCTGTACAAACCGTTTCTCCGTACTTGCGAGAAAGCGTCGGATATGTCTTGACCGTGATCAGCACACGGTCGCGCCGCACTTCAGGCGTCACAGGTGAGTGGGTGTGATCCCAGGACCGAGAACGTCCGCGAGCGCGTCGCTGACGCAGTGCCGGTGGCACTGCGTAGGCAAGCGTTCGTAGCAAGTCAGAGCGACTGCCTCGCCGTCGCGAATCCATCCGCGAACCCGTTCGAGCGCGGCTGCCTGTGCCGGGAGCGTATCGCGCACGTACTCCACGAACAGCGCGTCGTAGTCTGCCTGCGTCTCGAGGCTCTTGCGCTTGTCTGATTCGATGCCGAGTTCGGGGAGATGCTCGTACTTGATTCCCACACCGGCGCATCCCTTCGACAGGGTTCCCTTGGAGAATCCATACTTCCGGCTGAGCGGATTCCGGCGCACGTCGCAGAGGAGCGTTACGCCGGCATGCAGGAGAGTATTGAGGTACGCCTCGAGGGTTTTGCCCTCGTATCCGATCGTTGCCAGTCTCACCGCACCTTTCGGCGGAACCGCGCCAGCGACTGCCGAGAGCGCCGCCTGGTCGTCATGCAGTACGCGCTCGGCAATTTCGCTTCGAATCGCATAGTACGGATATCGCCGATACGTCTCGGCTACCAGCGCGTCCCCGCGCAGATCGCGATGAGCGTACGCAAAACGCGCAGCGGCATCCTTCGCGACACGAAGGCGTCCCGCCTGCTCGGTTCCCACGGCGGTAAGCTCCCAAATGTGGTCGTCATTCGCGAGTAGCCCCTTCTCGATCAACCTTCTCCGGTCCGCGTACGAAGTGAATGAGAAGGCGCCGAACTTGTAGGGGACGAACTCATATGGCGCTGGTTGGGACTCCGTCGTGCAGTACAGCAGCAGGAGTTTCTGAAAATCCAGATTGCCGATCCGACCGCCGAGCGCGCTGAGCAACGCCAGCAAATGCTTCTGGCGGTCAAAGAGCATCGGGCTGGCGGCACTTTTCATCGTTTGGATTGGATCGGGATCTCGGGTGCAAGCGAGCGACGCCCCACCGAAAGACGAACACGCGCCCAGCGTCGCAAACTGACCCATAGAGCCACTCACGCGCAACTTGATCGCGGACCGTCACTGCGACGTCACGCAGCGACGCCCAGGCCGCGGTGGTCACGACGCCGGCGATGCCGGGGCGAAACGAGGTCGACGCGATTTTGGCGACTTAGGCACGGCACCGGCTCGCGCGGGACGCCAAAGCTCTTCGGGCGACCCTCTGCGATTTTGTACTGAATAACGTACTTTGGACGTACGTCATTTCAACGCAACGCATACAAACAGAAAACCCGCGGGCCGGTTGGCACCGCGGGTTCCTGCTCGACCGAAGCCGATGCACACCTCACACGTATCTACATCGTAGCTGCGTTGACTGGGCGAGTCAAACGTTGGCGGGTCTGGTCTACCAGCCGATCGGCTTGCGGATGATCCCGTTGGAATCAGCAAGCTCGTCAGAAAACTGACTTGCTCGCAGTACGCCGGTCCGGATCGGTTTTAGAAATGTCGCCGCGGTCGCGAGCATTCGCGCCGGCGAATCCGCACACTCGGAAGCGTACCAAGCGCGCGAAGGTAGGTCTGCTGGCGAACCGGCTGACCGGAGTCGAGGGTCTTTCGCGCGACACGCGCCGTGAAATAGTGGATCCGATCAATGTGGAGCGACGGCAACATCAGGCGGCAAAGTGCCGCCAGATCGAGCCAACGGAACGGGGTTCCGCGGAGGGCCCGGTAGTACAGATTGAATCCGTCGACGTAGACGCAGGTTTTTGGCATGAGATCGCGCTAAAAGCAGAAGCCGCCTTTCGGCGGCCTCGCGCCCTGCAGCCGAAGCGACAGGGGGGGTGCGACTCACAACTAACAGTACGTGGGAAGAATGCTGGGCGCAACGGCGCTTTGCCGCGTCCGACATCATGGCATTGCCTCCCCGCCGCGGGAAGATCTAGTATACCGCGGCACCCCGAAAACCCGCCGGCCACAGAGGCATGACCCCGCCCCTCATCACCATCCTCGGCACCTTCGTCGCCGACCTCGCCTTCCGCGCCGACCGGCTCCCCGCGTGGGGCGAGACCGTGCTCGGCTCGGAGTTCCGCATGGGCCCCGGCGGCAAGGGATCCAACCAGGCCGTGGCCGCCGCGCGACTCGGCGCGCGCGTGAGCATCATCAGCAAAGTCGGCCTCGACGAGTTCGGCAACCTCGCCCGCCGCACGTGGGCCGACGAAGGCATCGACACGCGATTCGTGATCGACACCGCCGAGCTCGCGACGGGTTCGTCGTCGATCATCGTGCACGAGACGACGGGCGACAACGCGATCGTCGTCGTGCCAGGCTCAGGCTACCAGATCACGTGCGACGAAGTGGACCGCGCGAGCGACGTGATCGCCGAGTCGGCGATGTTCATGACCTGTCTCGAGCTGCCGATGGACGTCGTGCGGCACAGTCTTGCGATGGCGAAGAGCCTGGGCGTTCCGACGATCCTGAACCCTGCACCCGCGCAGGTGCTGGCCGAGCAGATCTACCCGCTCTGCGACTACTTCACGCCGAACGAGACGGAGGCGACGCGGCTGACGGGCGTGCACGTGACGAACGTCGAGAGCGCCGAGCGCGCGGCGGCGGTGCTGATGTCGCGGGTCGCGCGGCAGGTGATCATCACGCTCGGCGAGGGCGGCGCGCTGATCAAGACGGCGAAGATTACGGAGCACGTCGCGGCGTTCCGTGCGGGGCCGGTGGTGGAGACGACGGGTGCGGGGGATGCGTTCAATGGCGGGCTGGCGGTCGCGCTGGCAGAAGGGAGTGGGATTTTGGAGGCGGTGAGGTTTGGGTGCGCGGCGGCGGGGATTTCGGTGACGCGGCATGGGACGACACCGGCGATGCCAGCGCGAGGTGAGGTCGACGCGATGTTGGCGAGCTAGGCGTGGCAGCGGCTCTCGCCGGACGTCGAAGCTCTTGGCCGACCCTCTGCGATGTTGTACTGAAGAACGTATTTTAGACGTACGTCAAATCAACGCAACACATACAGACAGAAAACCGGCGACGCTGATCTACCAGCCGATCGGCTTGCGGATGATCCCGTTGGAATCAGCAAGCTCCTCCGAAAACTGACTCGCTCGCAGTACGCCGGTCCGGATCGGCTTTAGAAACGTCGCCGCCGTCGCGAGCATTCGCGAAGGCGGCTCGCTAGGACACAAAATGCCGACGCGCTTTCCGAGGC
>JBOHTH010000391.1:0-8817 GCA_050733535.1 Gemmatimonadaceae bacterium
GGGTCATGAGCGCGTAGAACGTTGCAGCGGTCGCCGCGACCTGTTCGTCACTCGCCCCGTATCGCTTGTCGGCCTCGGCCACCACTGTAGCGACTCGCCAGAACATGTCTTCCGGCGTTTCTACCGCCTTGCCTGTTTTGTCCTTCACCAGGTAACGCTTTTGGAGCACGGTGCGCGCGTTGTCGTTGAGCGACGCGGGCGTTGCGGGGGGGTTGGCAGGCAGCGGCATTTCCGACTTCTCCTACGAATGTCTATATGAAATCTATGGAGCGGGGAATCGAGTGTTGCGCGACACTTTATGTGACAAAAAACAGTGTTGCGCGACAGTTACGTATTGGGACAAGAGCCAAGGGGGATGAAGCTACGGGCAGTCGCGAATCCGCGCCAGAAGGTCGTAAATCATTTCAGGGCAATAACTTGAAATTGCAAAGTCACAGATCGGTGACGGGCAGAGCGATGAACACAAGAACCCACATTCCGGCGCCGGCACCGCTTTCCCCGCTCTGAACGATGGGGGAGGTAAGAGTATGGCCTTCGGGCGGGCTTCGCTAGTGGGTTGCTTGCTCGCACGTTGTGCATTACCGACGAAGAAAACGACCGGGGCGCAACGTCACGGTTTCTCTACGTCGCTCTCGCGGCCAGGGCCTGCCACCGCGAGCAACGGAAACAGCCTCACCACAACAGCCTCACCACTCACCACGGATTTCGCGGATTTCACGGATGGACAACAGCAAAAACATTTTGGGGAACTACAACTGTCTCGGAGGGTGGCTGTTCCCAAGTTTCTTTGCAGTTGCCTATCCGCGCAGTCCGTGAAATCTGTGGAAAGGTTGTTGTTTTGTCACGCGTTCGCTGCCTCACGTATCCAAGAAAGTTGAAGTCATTTCTTGTACCCGCGCATATCGCAGTTCAAGATCTGCGGAAATCCGCGATCCAGCAGGAATACCAACGGCTGAATCGCGGATTTTCGCGGAAAGGCGACGGCGATTTACGGGGATACAGCCGACTTCAACAAGCAGAACGGCAACAGCCTCACCGCGGATTTCACGGATTTCACGGATGGACAACAGCAAAAACTTTTGGGGAACTGCAACTGCCTCGGCGGCTCGCTGTTCCACAAAGATTTTTGCAGTCGCTTATCCGCGAACCCGTGAAATCCGTGGAGGCTGTTGTAGTTATGCGTTCGTTGCCTCACGAATCCAAGGAAGGTGGAGTCCCTCGGGTGTTTGACGTACCAGCGTATATCGCAGTTCACGATCTGCGGGAATCCGCGATCCAGCAGGAATACCAAAACTGATCGCGGACTTTCGCGGATTTCACGGTTGGACAACAGCAAAAAACTTTTGGGGAACTACAACTGCCTCGGCGGCTGGCTGTTCCCCAATATTTTTGCAGTTGCGTATCCGCGAAATCCGTGAAGTCCGTGAAGGCTGTTGTTGTTATGCGTTCGTTGCTGCCTCACGAATCCAAGGAAGGTGGAGCCCCCCAGATATTTGTCGTGCCAGCGTAAATCGCAGTTCAAGATCTGCGGGAATCCGCGATCCAGCAGGAATACCTGGCCGTCCGTGAAGCCCATGGAACGCCGTTGCCGGGCAATCTCAACGATGCCGCGGAAACTCGCCGGCGCGGTGCCGCTCTCTCATTCCCACATAGGAAACATGCCCACCGGCCATGCGCTCGCGTTGTTCGGGAGTCAGCGTTCGCACGACTTTCCCGGGCACGCCAAGCACCAGGCTGTCCGGCGGAATCACGGTGCCCTCTGACACCAGCGCGCCGGCGCCGATCAGACTTCCCCGCCCCACCACCGCCTTGTTCAGCACGATCGCGCCCATTCCGATCAGCGCGTCGTCCTGCACCAGCGCGCCGTGCACGATCGCGCGATGGCCGATCGTCACGCGCTTGCCGATGATGCACGGAATTCCTTCGTCGCAGTGCAGCACTGCGCCGTCCTGAAGATTGCTGTCGTCCCCCAGCTCGATCCGATCGCAATCCGCACGAATCACGGCCGTCGGCCAGACGCTCGATCGCGCGCCGAGGTGGACATTGCCGATGACGACGGCGGTCGAGTGGATGAACGAGGTCGGATCAATCATGGGGGTTTGATTGTTTTGAATGTCTTGAGACGCTCCCAGCTCAAAGGTCAAGCTCAGTGCTCACGTCTCGGGAGTGTCAGAGCTCCGCGGTTGAGAGGTTCGAGCGAGCTGATTGCTCTGAACCGCAGAGCTTTGACACTCCCGACCTGTGACCTGTGAGCTGGACCTTTGAGCTGGGAGCTTCTTACAACTAAAAAGCCAAGCCTAGTGCGAAATACAACGCCACTTTCCCGCTGCCGAAATATTCCCGCCCCGCCACCGGCGTTGCCACACCCACCCGAAACGTATACGGCACATCGTATTCATACGCCGCGTCGATATGCAGCTCCGCGCCCACACTCGCCATGAAATCGCGCGCAACGAATCCCGGACATACCGACGACCCCGTGATCCCGTACGGACACCACGCCGTCGCCGCGTCGCCGAATACCACCGCGCTCACCCGCTGAAAAAATACCGGCAGCATCAACACTCCCACCGACGGCAGCGCGATCGGCGCGCGGTACTCGAGATTCGCGCCAAGTGCGACCGTGCCCTCCTGCGCCCCGGCCGGAAATCCGCGCACGAAAAAAGTGCGCTGTGGATCGCCCAGCGTGACGCCGGGCGCGATGTTCAGCGACGACCCACTGATTCCGCCCGCGTCCAGCTCGTCGACCGCATTCTTGTCCTCCCAACCGGCCGCGACCCGCAGCGCGAGCACATGGTGCGCGAATCCCGGAAAGTCCAGCGATTTGAACGCGGACCCGACACCGATCACCGTTGTGCTGGTCGTCGTGCTGGGAGCGTCCGTCCGCCAACGCTCCTTGGCCGAGGCCGCGAACGTCACGCCATCTTCGCGCGACAGCGCCAGGTCCGGCTCGCGCGCGTTGCTCCAGCCGGCGTTCACGAACAGCGCCGGGTAGGTGTACACTTTCGCATACCCTGAGTCGAGCAGCGCGAGCAGCGACCGCGGCTCCGTACGATACTGGTGCCACTCCGACTCCGCGCCCACGGAGAGATATGCATTGGTATTCACGCGCGGACGAAGCATCGTGAGCGCGACGTCCACGATCACCCGCCGCCGCGCGAGCGTGCCGGCATTCACCTTCGTGCCTGACGCCGTCGTCCCGGTAACATCCCCATGCTCCCAGTCCTCCAGGGTGGTCACGCCGAGGACGGGGTTGCCGAAACCGGCGTACTGATACGAGGTGTTCCAGGCCGGCTCCGCACGCCGCGGCTCGTACGTCGCCTGGAGCTCGTATGTGTGCCGCCCGATGTCGTCGCTGCCGCTGGTCACGAACCCGTACATCGTCCGGCGATCGTCGCTCTGCTCGATCGACGGCAGCCAGTACCGGGGCAGGAGCGAGCGAAACGGCGAATACCCATGCGCCTGCGTGGCGACCGTGACGCTCGTGTCGTGGCGCGACGCCGGCAGCACGCTCGACGAATCCGCCGCCGGGAAATCGCCGTGCGCCGGCACGAGCGCGACATGGTACCCGTCGCCGCGATAGTGCAGCGTCGCGAGCTGCGTCCCATCCGGGCTCGGCTCACTCTCGAACAGCCCGGTCGCCGACCGCGCGACCATGACCAGTGCGCCGTCATCCACGGAGGCGCGGTACAGCGAGGCGCGCCCGCTCCGGTCGCTCGTGAAATAGATCGCGCGGTCGTCCGGGGCCCAGCTCGGCGCGCCCGTTACCGCTCGCGCGTGGGCGACGCCTTTCACCTCGTGTCCGGTCGTGTCGAGAATCGCGATTTCTGTTTCACCGCCGTGCGTCCAGCGGGTGGCGGCGATGCGCGTTCCGTCGTGCGACCAGCGCGGCTCGGACCAGACCGTGTCGGGAGTTGCGCCCGTCAGCGGGGCGATCTTCACCGCGTTCCCATCCATGCGCACACGCACGAGACGATCGGCGCCGGGCATGATCTGCACGGCGACGATGTCAAGCGCCTTGGGCACGCTCATCCGCGCGCCCGCCCGCAGCCGCGCATCCGGCTGCATGAGGCGCGCAGCGTGCGTCAGCCGCTGCGTTTTTCCGTTGGACTCGAGATATAGATCGTTGCGGATCGTGTAGGGATCGATGAAATCCTGCTCTGCAAACACGCGCGCGCCGTCGGGAAGGATCGACGTGACGTCGAGCGATTTGCGCACCGCGAGCACGACAGGCCTGCCGCCGGTCGTCGCGACCTCGCGAAATGCCGGGAGCGACCGGCCGTCGTCGTCGGCGTAGGCGATGTGCGTGCCGTCCGTCCAGCGGAGACGCTCGGCAGTCCAGCCGCGCGCGGTGAGCTCATGGACTGGAGCGCTCGTCGATGCAATCGAAAACGCATTGCGACGGATCGAGTCGGTCCATACCCGCCACGCGCTGTCGAACGAAAAGCCGAAGCCGCGCCGCGCGTTGGCGTTGAGCAGGAACGGGACGGTGCGCGCGGCGCTTGCGTCGATGAACTTGCGCATGCCGCCCGGGCCCGCCTTGCGTGCCATGAAATCCACGAGCAGCGACCCGTACGCGTACGGCACCTGTCCGAGCGGGTAGCTCAGCGTCGCCGCGGACAGCGCGTTCAGGTGCGGCGTGTCGCCGTCGAGCGCCTGCGCGCGCACGATCATCGCGTGATCGGAGCCGACGATGCGCCCGGCACCGGTGAGTCGCGACTCGTAGTAGACGGCAATCCCCTCGTCGAGCCAGCTGGGCGTGTAGAGATTCGGAAAGAGAAACGGATTGCGGCCGAACACATGCTGCGCCACGCCCCACCACCCCGCCGTGCGGTCGAGGTGAAAGACGTGCGTCAGCTCGTGCGTGACGACGAGGTCGATCCAGTCGTCGAGGAAGCTCAGCGACGTCGCGTCGACCGTTGGCCGCGCGTAGATGACGATGCGGTTCGACGGGAAAACCGTCGTGTAGCCGTTGGAGACGTCGATGTTGTCGGCAATGGTGAGATCGAGCGGCGCGCGCGGTGGATGCAACTCCGCGGAGAGGCGCGCATACGCCCGCTCGGCGCTGCCTGCCGCGCGGCGCGCGACCGACTCGAGCCCGGGCGCAAAGTTCACGTGAAAGTGCGCGGTGGTGATCGTCTGCCAGTGCAGATCCGGCGCGACCTGTGCCCGCGCGCGGCCCGCGAGCACCGCGGTGGCGGCGGCCAGCACCGTCAGCGCGCGCGCGGCTCGCACGCATACGGCTCGCACGCCCACGGCTCGCGCCGCTCGAATCACGGCTTGCCCGCGAGCGACCGGAAATACTCCTCGAGACCGTCGGCGATCCCCTTGGCGTACCGCTTCTGGAATGCTTCGTCGCGGAGCGCAGCCTCCTGTTCGGGAACGATCAGGAACGCGCCCTCGCAGAGAATCGCCGGCATCCACGTCTGCCGCGCGACCGCGAGGTTGTCGTAGTTGATCCCCATGTCGGGGAGCCCGATCTCGCGCACGAGCCCGCGCTGCACCGCGCGCGCGAGCGGCTCGGCGTGGTCAAAAAAGAAATAAGTGTTCGTGCCGTTTCGCGCGCGATACGGGTTCACGCCGTCCGGATATGCGTTGAGGTGCACGCTCACGAACGCGTCCGCGTTCGCACGACGCGCGGTGATCGGACGATCGCCGAGTGCAACAGGGTCCGGCGTCGTTCGCGTCATCACGACGGTCGCGCCGCGCGCCTCCAGCATCGCGCGCAGCTGCTCCGCGACGGCGAGCACCGCGTCGCCCTCATACAGACCGGTCGGCCAGGTTGCGCCGATCGGCGGGTGGCCGGCGTCGACGGCGATCACGCGCCCCGCGAGCGGATGATGCGCGTCGATCACCGGCGGACGCCGCACGCGCAGCACGAAGGTGCCGTGCTCCCAGAGCGCGAGCCAGCCGTACGGTGCGTGGCGGAGCTGTAGCGTGAAGCGAACGCGATCAGAAGCTTCCTGATCCCAGGTCACGTCGCGAACGATGAAGTCGTTCGTGGCGAAATTCACGATGTCAACGTTCGAGACCGTGCCGTACAGCGTGAGGAGCAGCGCGTCGCCATTCTCCTGCACCTCGTACGCCGGCTTTGCGGTCACCGGAATGCGCAGATCGGAAAAGCCATCCCCGGCAACGACGCGGGCGTTGGACGCGGTGCGGCGCGGCGTGGGAGTCTCCGCGTCGAGTTGCTGCACCGCCTTCTGCTCCACCCACGCCTCGAGGTGCGAGTCGAGGCGCACGCGATACGACGCGCCGCGGATTCCCGTGAGCTCGAGAGCGGTCCCCGGAAAAAGAAACCACTTGTACGTCCCATCCGGCGCGGGACGGAGAATACTCACCTGGTCGGTGTCGCTGGTCGCATCGACATCCGCGTTGAGCAGCGACACATACCGGCGCGGTGCGACATCCATCTGCGTGACCGCGGCGGTCTTTAGTTCCACGGAATCCCGGCCGCGGCGCACGACGATCGTCGCGGCGTGCGCGAGTTCATGTGCTTCGACCTCGGCATTCCAGAAGGTGCTGCCGCCGGCGTGCGTCAGCGCGCGCGTGGTGCCGTCGCCAAAGCGGACGATGACGGTCGCATTTGCCGGCGCGCGCACCGAGACGCGCAGGTGCTCGTCGCCGCGCAGGCCCGTCTCGCCCGACGGCGTGACGCTCGTGCGGTCGACGACGAGGCGGCCGGTGTCGGGGAGCACCTCGGGAAGCGGCCGGAGCCGGATCGGAACCGTCACGTCGGCAGAATCTTCGCCCTTGGACGCGTGAAGCTCATAGTGCGGCGCGTCGTCCGGCGGAACGCGAAGCCAGGCGAGAAATGCACCGTTCGGAAACACCGGAACGTCTACACCGTCGATCGTGAGCTGTGCCGCACCCGACCCCGTCGAGCCGAAGATGTAGTTCGAATCGCGTGTCGTGAGCAGCTGATTGGGTGACGGGTATACGACGTGTAGATTCAGCGGGCCGTCGACGGCGGGGATCGGTGGCAGCGCAGCGGTCGCGGTGCCGGCGGCGGGAGGCGCGGGCTCCGCTGCAGGATGCGCGGGGGCAGCGGACGGCGGCGCGACGGATGACCGCGGCGTCGCAGGCGCGGTGGACTGGGACGGCGCGGGGGCGCGCAGATGCACCCGCGAACAGGCGGCCAGGAAAATGAGCGCGAGCGCTCGGCGGTGTCGTCCCGGACGCATAAGCGACAACCATATTGGGGTGTGCGACTGGCCGCTACCCGACCCCCGTTCTATATTCGCCCCGCTCAGGGAAAAGTCACGTTTGCCGTGGGGCTTCGCCGGACGGAATCGGAGATGATCGAGTGAATCGCTGCGGCTTTTGCGGCCGTGAAAACGACGAGCAGTCGAAGTTTTGCATCGACTGCGGAAAACCCGTGATCAAGGGCGGGGCGCGTGTCATCTCCGTACCCGGCGCCGCAAAGTCGTCTGGGGCGCAAGCCGAGCGCGCTTCCAGTGCCGATCCGGCTCCCGCGTCGAAGGGGATTCCGGACACGCGGGTGTCATCCACCGCGCCGCCGAGGGGAGGCGCGATGAAACAGTGCGCCACCTGCGGCAAGCCGGTGGACCCGGCGCTCCCGTTCTGTCCTCACTGTGGAACACGGATCGACGGCGAGACTTCAAAATCACCAGCCGGCACCGCGACGTTCACCGCACGCGGCACCGGCACCGGGCCGAAGCTCTCCCTCCTCGACGAATCGGGCGCAATCAAGAAAGCGTTTACGATCGATAATGGCGAGGCCACGTTTGGGCGCAACGAAGGCGACATCCAGTTTCCGGAAGATGTGTTTCTCAGCCCCATCCACGCGCAGCTCTCGATGCGCGACGGCATGCTCCTCGTGCGCGACCTCGGATCGCGCAATGGCACATGGGTGTTCACCGACGGGCCCTACAGGCTGCAGGACGGCGACACCGTGCTGATCGGTTCGCAGTTGATCCGCTTTCGCAGGCTCGGGTACCCGGGGCCACACCCGCCGGAGGCCGACCACACGCGGCGGCTCGGCTCGTTCACCCCGAGCGCGGACATCGCCGTGCTCGCACAGCTGCGCGCGGACGGAAGCGCGCGCGATACCGTGCACCTCTCGCCGGCGCGCAGCCTCAAGATCGGCCGCGATCAGGGCGACTGGGTGTTTCCGTACGATCAGACCATGAGCGGCAAGCACGCGGAAGTCCGCAGCGAAGACCTCGAGTTCATCGTGCTCGACGACGGGAGCCGCAACGGCATCGCCGTCGCGGTGCGCGGAGAGAAAGCGGTGAAAGCCGGCCAGCGATTCCTGATCGGCGACCAGACCCTGCGCGTGGAGAGCGTGTGAGCGACCAGAAGATCTGCCCGACCTGCGGGTCCGAGTATCCGCTGTCGGAGCGGTTTTGTCCGCGCGACGGCACGGCGCTGCGCAGTTCGAGCACAACGGGCGACCTGCTCGGATCGATCGTTGCGGAGCGCTACCACGTCCTGAAGAAACTCGGCGAAGGCGGGATGGGCACCGTGTACCTCGCCGAGCACGTGAAGATGGGGCGCAAGGCCGCGCTGAAGGTGATGAACCCGGGCATGAACTCCGATCCCGATGCCATTGCGAGATTCAACCGCGAGGCCGCCAACGCGAGCCGGCTCAATCATCCGAACGTCTGCGGCATCTACGATTTCGGCGAGACGCCGGAAGGGCTGATCTACCTCGCGATGGAGTTCATCGAGGGCGAGTCGCTGACGAGTTTGATCGAGAAGAACGGACATCTCGCTGCGCCGCGCGCGGCGTCGATCATTCATCAGGCGGCGGACGCGCTCGCGGTGGCGCACGATTATGGGATCGTGCATCGC
>JBOHTH010000392.1:0-4334 GCA_050733535.1 Gemmatimonadaceae bacterium
AAAAAGCTGCATGTGAGCGTGCGCGGCGGCGCGGCGAAGCCAATGGTCGAGGATAACTGGATCTACGTGCAGGACGCGGGTGTGCAGGTGGGGCGCATCCAGCTGTTCAACAACTGGAGTCCGTACCTCGTGGCGGACCGCGGGTCGACCGTGTGGATCGGCCTCGAGTATTTCGTGGATGAAGGCGACACGCTGTGGAACACGAGCGACGCCGACCTCGTCAGGCTTGCCGCGCGTGAGCTCGAGACGATCGGGTTCGCGCTCCAGGCCGACGTGCTCGACGGCTGCGTGCTGCGCATGCCCAAGGCGTATCCTGCGTATTTCGGGACGTACGAGCGGCTCGACGTGGTTCGCAAGTTCGTCACCGGCGTGCCCAACCTGTTCTGCGTCGGGCGCAACGGCATGCATCGCTACAACAACCAGGACCACTCCATGCTCACCGCGATGATGGCGGTGGACAACATCGTCGCCGGCAATGACGACGACTCGGCGATGTGGGACGTGAACCTCGAGATGGCGTACCACGAAGGAGAGAAATGACGGCGAACGCAGGACGCGTTCGCCCGGGCACTCACGGCCGTCGACGCCAGCGTACTTCGAGGCTGTCCTGTGTCTCGCTGTCGGGGTAGCGTGTCTTGAGCCATTGATAGAGGTCGTCGCGGAGCGGCGGGCCGAACATGGGCCGCTGCTTCAGGACGATCACGCTCGTTGCGGCGGTGTCGAACGCGCGTGCCAGCTCGATGGTGTCTGACGGCGGTGTTGCGAACAGGCTGTTGGCGTCACGTCCCGGGCTTTGTTGCCCTGCGAGGAAATACACCTCCGGCAGTTCGGGGCCGGTTCGCACGGCGCCTCCTTCACGATGCCGAGCAACGACATCGAGCATGTGAGTATAGCGTGCGCTGTCGTAGTCAGAGACTCGCAATCCGCCGCGTGCCATCGCGAGACGGTGCGAATAGTCCCACGACATCGGATAATACCCGACGTTGTGCACCGACCCGACGCGCAGGACGATACCGGCAAACCCTGCAAGCAGGAGCGCCGCAACATTCGATCGCGGCAACACGCCAAAATGAGCGGCAGCGGCGCCCGCGGTGAGAATGGCAAGGGGCGCGACGTACGCGAAATAGTTCGGTGCCGCGTATGGAAACTGGTTCAGCGCCTGGAAGGCCGTGATGCCGGCAAGCGCCACCAGCAGCGGATCGAACGCACGCCGTCCGCGCCACGCGCGATAGCCGGCCACGAATATCAGGCAAACTCCGAGCGGCAACATCGAAGCGCCGAGGTACCATAGTCCCTGGTAGCCGTTCACGGTGCGGGCCGAGAGCCAGAGAAGCGGTATTGCGGCGAGTACCGCCAGCACTCCCAAAATCCGGCGCCTTCGAGAGCAGAGCTCAAGCACCACCGCGCAATACGCCGGCCACGGCACAATCAGCTGTACGAGGGCAGGGCGCATGCTCCAGTGCAGCCACGAGATCCGTTTAGCGCCTTCACCGATGGCGTCGGCGTACAGCAAACGGAGCGTGCCGCTGGTCGCATAGGGGACAAGAAAGAAGGCCACGGGCACGGACGCTGCGGCGAACACAATGCCGACGTAGCGGGCCAACCGCTTCCACCGTCGCGCGCGGTTGTCGGAGAGGTGCCATTCGCGCAGCGCCGCGAGCGTGAGCACTGCCATGACGGGCAGGACCTCGTTCAGCACATTGCCAGAGTAGATCTGACCCCACATCAACTTGAACACGAGCGCGCCAAGGAACGCGAGCAGCAACACGATGCCGACATCCGTGCGTCCCGAGCGCTCCATGCTGCTGCTGCCGGCCTGTTCGTCTGCCTGATCGACGGCCAGGATTCCGAGCAGTGCGCCGGCCAGGAGGTACAGCCCTGTTTGTTTAACGAGTATTGCGATGCCGCAGAGAACGCCGATGAGCACCAGCCAGAGCGGCCGGCCTTGCGGCTTCGAGGCGTGCCACCGCTCGAGCGCGACGACGATCCACGTCCCGAGAAACAAGAGGTACCACGTCGGCATCGCCGCGGGATAGACCGGAAGCGACCACCACGCGCCGATGATCGTGATCATCAACGCCCATGCCGGCCCGCACGAACGCATCGCCAGCCACCAGAATGCCGGCAGCCAAAGGACGAACGCGATGAACAGCGCGTACCGTGGCGCCATGAGCGACACGCCGAACGCGTGCATGGCGATCGCGTGGAGCCACGCCAGGCCGCCTGTGTATGGGTCAATGAACTCACGATGCGGCAGTTGGCCGTGCAGAACGCGCTCGGCTGCCTGGCCGATGGTACCTTCGTCGAGCGGCACCCAGCCGCGGTCGAGGATGCCCCACGCACTTGCCGCTCCGCCCGCGACGGCGATCGCGAGGGACGCGAGGGCACTCCGGCGACTGGCGGGCGCCGTATTCGTGTGTTCCGCACTCGCTCGCATGCGACGAACCTACATGCTGTGCCGACGGCTGAACAGCACGCGGCGTCGCATTGCGATGGTCGTGACATCGTGGCGATGTTTGTCCGTATGCGTAACATCGCGGTGTCGCCTGCTCGACGCGAACGCGTCGCCGCGTTCGCCGCGTTCGCCGTGACGGCGTTCGTATTCCTCGCGATCCTCTGGCCCGAGCTGGGCTACGTGCCGATCTGGGACGGCCGCGTGTACGCCGACTGCGCCATCCATGCCGCGGCGACCGGCCTTTCGATGGAGTCACTCCGGTGCGCGGCGCACCCGTCGCAAGGGTACATCGCCGTGCTCGCTGCATCGCAGCTGGTATGGTTCGGCCAGATTGCCGCCATCCACCTGACAAACGCCGCGCTCGGTCTCCTTGCACTCGCGTCGTTCCGCGTGGTGCTCGGCCGCGTGTTTCCCGATCCCGCGCTCGCGCGGCATCTCGATCTCGTGACGTTCATCTGCGCGGTGCAGCCAGTGCTGCTCTCGACGCTCCTGCAGGTGAACATCGACTTCGGCGTGTATGTCTTTTTCTTTGCATCGCTCGCGGCATTGCTGAGCGGTCGCTTTGCGTGGGCCGCAGCGGCGGGAGTCTTTCTCTGTTTCTCGAAAGAGACCGGCGTCCTGGCGTACGCTGTGATGGCCGGCCTCGACGCGCTCCTGCGAGCGCTCCCGGGGCCGCGAACTATTTCGGCGTTCGCGCGCCGCCTCGGCGGCGTGTTGCGGCCGATGTGGACGCTCGCGCTTCCGGTGCTGCTCTTCGGCGCCCATGTCCTCTGGTGGAACGCGACGCACAAGCAGGGTGCGGTGTGGAAACAGGCGTGGCAGAAGGGAACGATAGACGGCTTCAAGTTCTTCGATCTCAGCGACCCCATCTTCGTGAGCTACGCCGCGGGCATCTTCGTCGTCGGATTCATGTGGGTCGTCACAGGAGTGATTGGGTCCGATCTCGCGTGGGGCGGCGTGCGAATGGCGCGGCGCCTGCCGGCCCGCGCGGTTCCGGGCGCGGACCACTCGCGCCTCGTGTACCTGGGCATCCTGACCACGGTGCTCACCTATCTGCTGACGTCGTACCGCACATGGAGCAACCTGCGCTACTTTGCGCTGCTCTATCCGCTGCTCGTCGCGATGATGTTCGCGGCCATGCTGCGCCTTGGCATCGGGCGGCGCGCGCGCGGAGCTGCGCTCGTCGCCGTCGCGGCGCTGTTCGTGTTCGCGGCGTACCGGTCGTCGGATCCCATATCGCGCCTAGTCTACGGTACGTTCTCGATCGGCGAGCGCGACATGTACCGCATGTCGTCCATCACCCAGGAATACAGTGGGCCGGGCCGCGACGAGCTCGTGTACAACCTGCAGTTCACGGGCTATCACCATGTGCAGGACGCGCTGTTCCAGAAGCTTCGGCCGACCGACTCGACGGTGTTCGCCACGGCGCGTCTCGCGCGCTGGAATGTCTGGAGCCCGCTCGACGCGCGCACGTACGCACGCACGCTGCGTGGCGAACATGTGATCGTGCCGCGCTACATGGACGAAGTGGACGTCGCGACGGCGTCTCCGCGCCCCCACGACGTCTGGTTCCTCGACTTTTCATACCGCCCGTACAAAGACCGGTCGCTTGCCGGTCTCGCGCGGCTGTACCGCGACATCGGCGTGGTGAACGCGACCGCGGACGGACACACGCTCGTAGCGCACCACCTCCAGCTGATCTCACCCTGAACGCGCGGCGGTGCTAGTTTGATCTCGGCTGCTCCATCGGAGGCGTGATGAAGGTTGTGATCCTTGCCGGCGGGCTCGGCACACGGTTGTCGGAGGAGACGTCGACGCGGCCAAAGCCGATGGTCGAGGTCGGCGGCCGGCCCATGCTCTGGCACATCATGCATCTCTA
>JBOHTH010000393.1:0-11288 GCA_050733535.1 Gemmatimonadaceae bacterium
GCGCAGGACGCACGAGAGGAATCGATGCGCGAGGCGCAGGACGCACGAGAGGAATCGATGCGCGAGGCGCAGGAAGCTCGCTCGGAAGCGCGCGCGGCTGCACTCCCGGCTCTCGCGAAGTCGTTCAACTACGACGTACGGCCAATGGTCGCGCCGATGGTTTCAATTGCCCCCATGGCGCCGATGGCTCCAATGGCGTTCGCCTTCGACAAGGGCGTCCGCGACGGATGGGCGCCGCAGGATCCCGCGGATTCGTCGTGGCGCCAGGCGCAGCAGGCCATGAACCGCGGTGACTATCGCCGCGCCGCTGGGCTCTTCAAGGACATCCCGGTCAAACAGCCGAACTCGGTGTACGCGTCGGACGCGCTCTATTGGGAGGCGTTCTCGCTCTACCGCGTCGGCGGCACGACCGAACTTCAGGAAGCGCTCTCCGTGCTCGATCAGCGCAAGAGCAAGTACCCCTCCGGCCGCATGCGCGGCGACGCGGATCCCGCACTCGCGACGCGCATCGCCGGCGTGCTCTCCGCGCGCGGCTTCGGTGACAAGGACCTCGTGAAGCGCGCGCTCACCGAGGGGAACGGCACCTGCGACAACGAAGACCAGAGCGTGCGGGCCGAAGCGCTCAATGCGCTCCGGCAGACGGACCCCGACGAAGCGCTCAACCAGGCGAAGAAAATCCTCGGCCGCAAGGACGACTGCTCCGTGCAGCTCCGCCGCAGCGCGCTGTGGATGATCGCGAACAAAAAGGACGCATCGGCGACCGCGACGCTCATCAGCGTGGCCAAGAGCGACCCGTCGCTCGAACTCCGCGCCGAGGCCACGGGTTTCCTCGGCTCCATCGGCACCGATGAATCGCTCGCCGCGCTGGAAGATTTGCTCAAGTCGGACGACGACCGCGTACAGCGGTCCGCAGTCCGCGCGCTGACGACGTTCCCGAATCCCCGCGCGCGCACGGCGATGCACACGCTGATCGAGAACAACAGCGCGAACGAGCAGCTCCGCATCACGGCGCTCGACGCGTTCAGCAGCGACCGCTCGACGCTCGATGACGCGACCTGGCTGCGCAGCATCTATCCCAAGGTGGACAACGCGCGTATCAAAGCCCGGATCGTATCAGCGGTCGCGCGCATCGGCGGTGACCAGAACGAGCAGTGGCTCCTGTCGCTCGCCAAGAACGAGGACGAGTCCGTTGATGTCCGGCAGAACGCGCTGCGCTACGTGGCTCGGACGGCGAGCATCGCGAACCTCAACACGTTCTACGACGCCGTCTCCGCGCGTCCGCTGCGCGAGGAGATCATCAATGCGTTCGGCAGCCGCAAGGAGCCCGAGGCCACGGACAAGCTGATCGAGATCGCCAAGAGCGGCACGGATCCGCAGGTGCGCCGCGAAGCGATCAGCACCCTGACCCGCAAGAATGATCCTCGGACGACGAAACTTCTGCTCGATCTGATCGCCGGCGACGCGTCCGCCAAGAAGCCATGAGGTCGCCCGCGAGAGTTTCCGCGCTGTCGGCACTTGCGATGCTCGTGCCGATCGCGTGCAGCGCACAGTCTGCGCTCGAGCGGCAGATCGCATCCGCGGGGGATTCACCGGCGCAGTTCCACTTCGCGGCGAGGGCGGGAGTCTGCGGCAACGGTCGCACGTATTTCCGGAGCGACGACGACTCCTGGTACGGCAATATCAATTTTTCGGACGGACGGGCCACCGATCAGTGCGTGAACGGACCCGTGCGCGTGGTGGTCACGCGCGCCGGAAAGGATGTCGTGCGCGTAGAGACGTTCGTTGGTCCGCAGGCGCCGGACGCACCGCCGGCCAAGGAGCTCGGTGCGGTATCGACGAAAGAGGCGGTCGCATACCTCCTGAACGTCGCGTCGACGACCGACGGCAAGCCCGCGCGCGATGCGCTGACGCCGGCGATGCTCGCCGACAGCAGCGTCGTGACGCCAAAACTGCTCGAGATCGCAAAGGACCAGTCGCGCAGCCGCGACATTCGCCGGAGCGCCATCAACTGGCTCGCGCGGCGGCGTGACGAGCCCGGTGGTGTCGGCGCGGCCGGAATCGCCAAGGCGCTCGACCAGCTCGTGCGCGACCGCACGGAGAGCGAGACCATCCGCCAGCAGGCGCTCGGCACGATCTCGCGCTTCGATCGCGGCGAGGGAATCCCGACGCTGATGGGCTTTGCCGGCGACCAGGACAAATGGCTCGCCAAGCAGGCGTTCCAGACACTCGCGCGTTCCGGCGATCCCCGCGCGCGGCAATTCGTGCGCGATCAGATCAAGCGCACGGATCTCGACGAGGAGACGAGGGCCGAGGCCATTCGCGGCATCGGTGACGACTATGCGACGGCCGCGGACATCAAGATGCTCCGCGATCTCTATCCGGCGCTGAACAGCGACAACACGCGCGACGCGGTTCTTTCCGTCGTCGCGAACGCCGGCGGGAGCGAGAACACCGGTTGGCTGCTCGACATCGCGAAATCGAAGACGGAGCCGGCCGGCCGCCGCCGCCGCGCGGTGTCGCTGCTCTCGCGGTACGATGATGCCCGAGTCAAAGAGGCTTTGAAGGGACTCATTAACCCATAGACCATAGACCGAAGACCGAAGACCGAAGTGCGCTGGTAACCAATCACTGACGCGCTGTTTCGGTCTTTGGTCTTCGGTCTTCGGTCTTCAGTACTTCACCACGCTCGGATCCACATCATCGCTCCAGCGCAGAATCCCTCCGACGAGATTCTGCACGCGCGTGAATCCCGCGGCCTGAAGCTGGCGGACTGCGTTCGCGCTGCGCACGCCGCTGCGGCAGTGCACGATAATGTCGTGATCGCGATCAAGTGAGGCGATCGCGGCCGGGAACTGCCCGAGCGGAATGAGCCGCGCGCCGGGAATGCGCGCGATGTCCCACTCGTGCGGCTCCCGCACGTCAATCAGTTCGACATCGCCCCGCTTGAGCCGCTCTGCCAGCTCGACCGGTGTGATCTCGGCTGCTGCGCTCTCGGTCTTCGGTCCTCGGTCTTCGGTCCTCGGTCTTCGGTCTTCGGTCTTGAGTCCACAGAACTCCTCATAATCAATCAGCTCACGAATCTCCCTCGTCCCACACACCGGGCACGCCGCATTCTTGCGGACCTTCACGGTGCGGAACTGTGCGCCGAGCGCGTCGATCAGCAGCAGCCGTCCGACGAGCGGCTCTCCAATGCCGACGATCAGCTTCACCGCCTCAGTGGCCTGGATCATCCCGACGAGTCCGGGTAGCACGCCAAGCACGCCGCCCTCGGCGCAGTTCGGTACCATGCCGGGCGGCGGTGGCTCGGGAAAGAGGCAGCGATAGCACGGCCCGTCGTTGGCCGAGAAAACTGATGCCTGCCCCTCGAAGCGGAACACACTGCCGTAGACGTTGGGCTTGCCGAGCATCACGCACGCGTCGTTGACCAGATAGCGCGTGGGGAAGTTGTCGGTGCCGTCGACGACGAGGTCGTACTGGCCGATGATGCCGAGCGCGTTCTGGGAGGTGAGCGCCGTCTTATAGGTCGTGAGCTCGACGTGCGGATTGACGTCGGCGATGTGGTCGCGGGCAGAATCGATCTTTTGGCGGCCGATGTCCTTCGTGCCATGAAGGATTTGGCGCTGGAGGTTCGAGACGTCGACGACGTCGAAATCGACGAGGCCGATGTGGCCGACGCCTGCGGCGGCGAGGTAGAGCGCGACCGGTGAGCCGAGTCCGCCGGCGCCGACAAGGAGAACGCGGGCGGCCTTGAGGCGCTGTTGTCCTTCGAGGCCGACATCCGGGATGATGAGATGCCGGGCGTACCTGCTGATTTCGTCGCGCGAGAGATCGGGAGGCATCTGCGAACCGTGCGGACCGTGCGGGCTCCGCGCGAGGTCAGCGCGGAGTCACTCGAAGCGGGACCGCGTCATTCATGACGGAGAGCATCATCTTGTCGAAGAGCGCCGCGGACGGCGTTCCGGTCGGGTACGGGTTCGATCCGGCGAGCGAGAGGACGTAGACGTCGTTGCCGCGCTGCTGGATTTTCACGCCGATCGTCGGCCCGGCTCGAGCGGTGGCCTTGGCCCATGCGGCGGGCGTGAAGATTCTGATCACGAGCAGCGTGCTCGGCTTCAGTTTCGATTCCGGGTCGGGCTTGAAGCGGAAGTCGAGGATAAAGTGGGATCCATACGTCGTGTCAGCGTGGGGCGTGCCGGTATAATTTCCCGCCCATACCGGCGGGAAATCGACGGCGAACTTTCCCTCGGGACTCACGAAGTGGTCGAAGCTTTGCGCCGACCCCGCGACCACGTCGGCCGCTGTCACGTCCGGCTTTTTGGCCCCGGGACGTTCACCGCAGGCGGAAACGGCCACCGCCAGAGTCAGAGCCAGAGCGGGCACAAAGGAGCGGTTTATCGGTCGCGTCAGGAGCATCGTGTTCGTCGGCGTGAGGGATAACGGGAACCTATCGGGACGGGTCGGGGCGCGCTACGCACCGGCGTTGACTCAAGCGTGGGTGTCAGGCTACCGGTTATAATTGATAGAGGAATCCCGGCCTTGATCGTGCGGCCGGGATTCGTGTCGATGGGGTGTAGCTCAATTGGCAGAGCATCGCACTGTTAATGCGACGGTTGGTGGTTCGAGTCCACCCGCCCCAGTCTTGCAAGTCGTTGTTATTGCTCTCGTTGGAATTTTCTTTCTGTGAAGGCACGCCCGATTTCGGCGCGCCTTCACCTTTTTCTTCACCATTCGTAGTCATGACGCGCTCCCCGCGTGACCATAAACGATTGATGCACCGCGATCGCACCAGCGTCAAACGCGTTGGCGTCGGCGGACACGGTGTGAATCGTGACGTCGTTGTTGGTCCACGTGATGGTCGTGCCTTTGCGCATCGTGGGCGTCGATGGCGAAAAGGCGAATCCGGCGATGCTCACGCTCGATGGACCCGCCGTAGGGCCCGTCACTGCGTCAGGGCCGTGCGACGCGCAACCGGCCAGCCACAGTAAGCTGAACAAAACGGATCGTCGAGCGTAGCGCCTGACTTCCCATCGGGCCATACGTCTCTCCGAAACTCCGTGCGAGTGGGTGCCGACCGATCACCGGCGCAGTGCGGCTCCGCACCGCACCGGCGACTCGAGCAGCGTATTATGGCTTGGGAAACGGCAGCGTCGGTTTCTGCGTGATGAAACCGGACGCGACCGCGACCACTTGCGTGGTGGTCTGTGGCGTATCGAACGCGGCGTTGCTCACGGTAATCGGCATGCCAAGCAACAGGCGCACCGATGCGGCATGCTGCGCCTCGACACCGAGGATCGATCCTGCCGTACCGAGCGTGGCGAGCGAGTCCAGATTCGCCGCCTGGCCGAGGTAGGCCGTGACGCCGGTATCTTCGAGCGCGAGTGAGGTGTTCATGAAATTCGCGGCGCTCGCGTACGCCGACCCGAAGTTGAACGCGAAGGCCGAACGCACCAGTGCGCTGCTCGCCAAGGCGGCTTGGAGTGCCAGAACATGGGTAATTTCATGGTCGCGCACCGTACGAAAGAACGTCGCGACGCTGTTCGTTGACGGCGAGGGGAAACTCATGCCTGCAAGCCCGGGCACCGAGCCCGGTGCACCGCCGCCGTCGGGATCCAGTGCCGCGATGGTCGCGCCGGTCGGCAGTGCATCCGACGAATCCGCGCGCAGGTAGAACGTCGCTTCGAGATATTCGAGTGTCAGCGCATAGTTCAGAATGTCGGTGTCCGAGAGATTGGGCTCGGTCTTGCCGGTGGTACCTTGCGCTTGCAGCAGTTCCGTGATGCCGTACCCGCGTCGCACGAGCGGCGCGAGGGACAGCGCGCCCGCGGCAATGGCGAGACGTGACAGGAACTGGCGACGCCCGCGAATGCTCCGCACGGCAGTCGGATCAAAGACGATTTCGATTGGTTTCGCTAACATGTAAGAATCTCCGGAGAGGGATCGGGTGGAAGAGCGGGCGCGGTGAGGATGGCATCCGCACTCATCCGAGTCCTTTCGTGACGAACCCGGTGGCCTGCACGGCGGCGACGACCGACGCAGGTGTCATCGGCGTCGCAAACGCGGCCGCCACCGGGCCACCGGAGGCGTTGTTCATCGCGCGCACGACGGCGTAGTGTCGGCATTCAATCGTGAAGATCGAGCCCGCGGTTGTGCGGAGCGACCGCGACGAAATCGACGCGAGTGCGCCAAGGTACGCGCCAACGCCCGTACCTTCGAGCGCCTGTGACGTCGCGAGAAAACTCGATTGCGAAGTCGTGGTGGACCCGAAATTGAAACCCACGTCAGCCGTGCCGAAGGAGGAAGACCCTAGGGCAGCCTGCAACGCGGCGACGTGCGCGTTTTCGTGATCGCGGATATTCGTTGCCAGCGCCAGCACGGGTCCGCTGAGCGCGCCGCCCGCCACCGCCTGTACGTAGAAGCTCGATTCGAGGAGTTCGAGGAACAGCGCGAACTTCAGGATGTCGGTGTCCGTCTGCAACGGGAGCGACACCACCGCGTTTGAGATCGGTGCCGTCGTACTGTCGTTCTTGCAAGCTGCGGTCAGCAGTGCCACGGTTCCGGCAGCACCGAGACCCGCCCGGCTGGCAAATTTCAAAAAACCGCGACGACTCGTTTCGTAGGTGATACCCGCAAGCGGCGCGGTAATGAGATCACGGTCAGCACGGCTGTTCAACGAATTGTTCATGACATCCCTCCGGCGAATAGGTCCGGCGACGAGTCGATGGCCTGCTCACTCGACGCTCATGAGGGGTACGCGCGGAGATCGGGAACTGGATTCATGGCAGGCGCGCCCAGCGTCGCGGGGCGGCCTATGTACCGCCGGTCACAACGTCGAAGCGACTCCCACGACCACCATCGCGCCGGTTGGCTGCGGCACACCGCCGGCCGGTTCCTCTGTCACAGCGACGGCGGTGAGCGCGTTGCGATCCAGCGCATAAGTCGCCTGCACCACCGCATCGCCATCCGCGGTCACCGAGAACGTGCCCGCCGAGATCTTCTCGCGCGCGGTCACCAGCCACAGCTGATATGTGCGCCCAGCCCGGAGCGGGGCAAGATTGTGCGCGATGAAGGTCCATCCATTGGTCGCCTGATTCCAAAACATCAGTGCGCGCGGTGTCGCCGTTTGGGCTGAGGCGAGGCGCACAAGTTTGACCCGACCTCCCGTCAACGACGCGAGCAACTTGTCACGGTTCCTCACAACGATGCCGAGCGAGTCGAGGCGCCGGGCGAGCGTCTCAGTCTGAGCAATGAGCCCCGCACGCTCGGTGCGGCGCACCAGTTCGGTTCGCACGACAAGCGCGAGCGACGCCGCGAGCGCGAGGGCCATGCCGGTCATCGCAACGACCGAACGGTGCATGCGCCGCGCCGATGTTGCGGTCGCAGAGGCGCGTGTCAATCCCGACGCGCGGCCATCCGCCCGCGCCCGCGCCAACAAGCGCTCGCGTGTCGCGAGGCGGACCGTATCGGGCGTCAGCGCTGCGCGCGCGACGGCATCCAGCGGCTCGCGGTCCTCGGGTGTGGCGTCAATGTCATCCATCATGTGATGCTGCCTCCAAGTCCCGCGAGCGATTCGCGAAGCTTCTGCAACGCAAGACGCATTCTCGTCTTTACTGTTCCGAGCGGTATCCCTGTATGCCGGGCGATGTCGGACTGACTGAATCCTTCATAGTAGGCGAGCTCCAAGGCACGCCGCTGTTCGGTTGGCAGTTCATGCAGCGCCCGGCGAATGATCGCGCTGCGCTCCGCGTCCACCAGCGAATCATCCGGCGAGGGCGCGGGCGCTTCCATGCCGCTCGCGCCGTCATCGTCTCCGAGTTCGACTTCAACCAATCGCCCCGTTCGCCGTACCCGGTCGAGCGCCCGTGACCGCGCGATGGTCTGCAGCCACGTGCTCACACTGCCACGCGCGCCATCAAATCGACCGGCCGCGCGCCATGCTTGCCAGAACACGTCTTCGACAACCTCCTCCGCGTCCATCGGCCGATCAACAATGCGCAGCACCGCCGCACGCACCGCGAACTCCCATCGGTCATATAGGGTCGCGAGTGCCTGTTCATCTCCGGCGTGCATCCGCGCGACGAGGTCGGCATCTCCGTCCGTGCGTGACAGTTGGGGAGCATACGCTTCCGACGGGTCGATCGGTTTCATGTCGCGAATCTAAACGATTGGTCGAGGCCAGGAAGGGCGCGCAATGAATCCACTCGACAACCTCCGCGCGTACTCGCTCACACCGAACGAAACATGGGAAATCCACAGCCGAATGCTCCCGCACAAGACATCGATGTGGCCCTTCCATGCGCTCCACTCCCTTTACCTTGGAGATGTCAGATGCGAAGACTGATTCTTGCGGTAGCCATTGCGGCGCTCAGCACCGCCCCGCTTACGGCGCAGGGCACAGCGGGGATGTCGGGCACGACGATGGTCGGCGGTTCCGCGATGTATCCGGCGAAAGACATCATTGACAACGCCGTCAATTCCGCCGATCACACGACGTTGGTGGCCGCAGTCAAAGCGGCGGGCCTCGTGGAGACGCTGAAGGGCAAGGGACCGTTCACCGTGTTCGCTCCGACGAACAACGCATTCGCCGCCCTTCCCGCGGGAACAGTCGAGACGTTGCTCAAGCCCGAAAACAAGACACTGCTGACCTCGATCCTGACCTACCACGTCGTTTCCGGAAACTGGGACGCTCGCGCGCTCATGCGCGCAATCAAGGCCGGTGGCGGCCACGCCGAACTCAAGACCGTGAACGGCGCGACGCTCTGGGCGATGATGAATGGCCCGATGAACGTCGTCCTGAAGGACGCGAAAGGGAACGTGGCGAACATTTCGACGTACGATGTGCGCCAGTCGAACGGCGTCATCCACGTTATCGACCGAGTGCTGATGCCCTGAGGGCGGCACGAGCGCGCGGTGGTCGATCTTGCCGCCGCGCGCTTGTCGGCCTCGGGACCCTTATTTCCCGGTGCGCGCTTTTGCCATTCAATGCTTCGCGAGGGAAATCACCCAAGAAGCCGAAGCTGGTGGGGACAGACGGAAAGTTACGATCGTCGTTTGGGGCACAAGACACAGCGTACATAAGCGGCGGGATCGGATCGTCGAGTCATGCGATAACGTTAGCTCACGATGGATCCGTATGGTCAACTGCCAAGGGCGTCGTTCAGTTGCGCCACCATCGGCACGCTGTGCGGAGGCGAGAAGAACCAAGTGTTCCGTCTCGATTGGAAGGAAATCTCGGGGGAGCGCACTGGTCGACGTCGTTAGTCGCGAATCATCGCGAGGAAAAAATCGTAATACTGAGATAGCACAGAAAAACACGCGGCGCTGAGTTGATGAACGTCAGTGGTTCCAATGCCATGGAGCCGCGTACGCGCGGGTTCCGAGCGGGGCTGAACAAGGAATTGGTATTCCACTTTCACTGGAGGTGCCGAGCTCAGCTGCTTCCCCGTCACTGGATCCGCCGGGTAGAAAGTGATTCCCTGTGGCGGCGCGTCGGAAAGCTGGTCTGCCAGAATCCAAGTTCCTTCGAACGAGAACAGGCGACCGACCTGTCCTGGTACCTCCTGAAACCGCCGTTCGTGAACTGAGATATGGATCGGTAGCTCGTGCTGGTCTTGATTCCGCATCCACTTGAAAAACTCAGTCACTGCATTCCAGCCAGGAAACGCAGATGCTTGCCATTTGCCTTTTCCAGCGCGGCTGAAGTCTGTGCGCATAGATGCCGTGAGCCGTTGCGTTAGATCGACGAAGCGAGAGAACGCTCGTCGAACATCCTTCGGTGATCCACGCGTGGCCTCCAGCTCACGCAGCGCGTCGCGGAGATCAGCAAACACGATGGCGCTAGCCCGCGACTGCGTCACTTGGTACCGCCTGAGCTCGCGTGGAATCGCATGGTTGTCGGAACGCCGACCACTGATGGCCGTCACGAATCCTCATAGGCGCAACTCGAAGGTGCTGAATCAAGCCATCTCAGCGACCGGTGGGACTAACGTTCCTTAAGCTGATCGTGACGCGCAACAAGTCCGACCACTGCGAACACATCGAAGAATATCAAAACCCAAACTGAAGCGTCGGCGCCATGTCGGCGAAACGCGTACTGGAATACTCCGTCTTGAACGACCCTAGATGTTCCGCGCCTGACCGCTCCGATGATGACTTCGCTATTCAAATTGTTTCGCTCTGGATCCGCATTTACTACGAGCGCCTGATCGTCGCGCAAGCGAGTGCCGTGCTCGATGTGGTGGAGGCCACGGATATATCGCGAGGCCGCGCGCTGGATGCGCGCGTCGTCAACAGCCATAGCGAACTGTCTCCCTAGAGCCTGTTATGAACCGACGCACAGACTGGCCGCCCGATGGAGCATGAGGCACGCGAAGGCGATGAAGTGCAGCGCCGCGAGCGTGGCGGGCATGCGCTCGTAGTCGCGCGCGAGGCGCCGAAAGCGCGCCGTCCACGCGAAGCTGCGCTCGACCACCCAGCGCCGCGGGAGGAGCACGAAGCCGCGCTTCGCCTCGGAGAGCTTGACGACTTCCAAGTGGATGCCGTGCGCCGCCGCGGCGGTGGCGGCCTGCTCCCCCGTGTAGCCTTGGTCCACGTAGGCGAGCGTCACGGTCTCGCCGGTCGCGGCTTGCACGTCCGCCGCGAGCGCGCCGACCTGCGCGCGCTCCTGTTCGTTCGCCGCGGTGACGCGGACCGCCAGCAGATGCCCGAGTGTATCGACCGCCATGTGCACCTTGGAGCCGTTGCGTTTCTTGTGCCCATCGTAGCCGGCCCGCGCGCCACTCTCCGGCGTACTCTGCACGGTGCGGCCATCCAGCACCGCCGCCGTCGGGCTGGGCGCCCGATCCTCGCTCATGCGCAGCACCGCGCGCAGATCGTGCACCATCGCTTCGAAACAGCCGGCGGCGATCCATCGCTGTGTCTGCTGATAGACGGCCGGCCACGGGGGGAGATCGTGGGGCAGGTATCGCCATTGACTCCCCGTGCGCACGAGCAGGCGCAGCGCGTTGAACACTTCGCGCAAGTCATGCTGGCGCTGCCCGGCATCGAGGGGCAAGAGGGTCAGGTACGGCGCGACGAACGCCCACTCCTCGTCGCTGACATCGCTCGGATACGCCGTCCGGGACATCGAGTACCTCCGCAAGAGGTTTCATGTCCCAGACTCGTTTCCACTTCAGTTCATAACAGGCTCTAAGGACCAATAACCCCAATCCCAAAGCATCTCACCCACAACGCACAGAACACGTCGTGACTCCAAACTGACCCACTACCGCCTCGTCGACTGCCTTGTGCAC
>JBOHTH010000394.1:0-1836 GCA_050733535.1 Gemmatimonadaceae bacterium
GTGCCGAAGGGGCACGGCGGCCGCTCGGTGTTCTGCGGCGTCGGCGAGCGCACGCGCGAAGGGAACGACCTCTATCTCGAAATGAAGGAGTCGGGCGTGCTCGGCTCCACGGCGCTGATCTACGGCCAGATGAACGAGCCGCCGGGCGCCCGTCTCCGCGTCGGTCTCTCCGGCCTCACCGTGGCCGAGTACTTCCGCGATCGTGAGCACGCCGACGTGCTCGTGTTCATTGACAACATTTTCCGATTCACGCAAGCGGGTTCGGAGGTTTCCGCGCTGCTCGGACGCATGCCGAGCGCCGTGGGCTACCAGCCGACGCTTGCGACGGAGATGGGCGACCTGCAGGAGCGCATCACCTCGACGCGCAACGGGTCGATCACGTCGGTGCAGGCCATCTACGTGCCCGCCGACGACATTACCGACCCGGCGCCGGCGACGGCGTTCGCGCACTTGGATGCAACCGTGGTGCTTTCTCGCGCGATCACGGAGCTCGGGATTTATCCGGCCGTCGATCCGCTGGCGTCTGCGTCGCGCATTCTCGATCCGCAGTTCCTTAGTGCCCGTCACTATGCCGCGGCGACCGCCACCCAGCGCATCCTCCAGCGCTACAAGGAGCTTCAGGACATCATCGCGATTCTCGGCATGGACGAGCTCTCGGAAGACGACAAGAAGGTCGTCAACCGCGCGCGGCGCATTCAGCGTTTCATGTCGCAGCCGTTCGCGGTGGCCGAGCAGTTCACCGGCATTCCGGGCAAGTACGTGAAACTCGAGGAGACCATCTCGAGCTTCGAGCGCCTCGTGGCCGGCGAGTTCGATCACCTGCCGGAACAGGCGTTCTTCATGGCCGGCGGGATCGACGACGTGGTCGAGAACGCGAAGAAGTTCCAGTCGTAACATGCTTCACATCTCGGTCATCTCTCCGGAAGCGATGCTCTTCGAGGGCGACGCACAGAGCGTGGTCGCGCCGGCATTCGACGGGGAAGTCGGGATCCTCACCGGGCACGCACCGATGGTGACGCTGCTCGGGAACGGGACGCTGCGCGTGGGCGACGGGCCGGCGTTCACCGTGTCCGGGGGATTCGTGCAGGTGGTGGACAACCAGGTGAGAGTGGTTACGGAACGGGCGAGCAAGATCTAGAGTAAAAAGCTCTGGCGACGGGTTGACGGAGCGGTGTCTGACTCGTCATTGAGTTGACCCTCATCCGACAGACAAATCCAAATGCGTGCACTGAAAGTCACACTTCTGACCCTGCTCACCGCGGGCGCTCTCGGAGCGCAGGCCTATAACTACCCCGCGCTGCAAACTCCGCGAATTGTCGATCGCGAATACAATTTCGTCGCCGCGGCCTCCGGCGATGCGGGAACCTCTCTCGTCTTTCAGTGGCGCGAAGGACTGAGTGCGGACTGGCAACTGACGCTCGAGGGCGGGTTCGCCGCGCCAAGAGCTCCGCTGGATACCCGCCTGCTGGTCGGTGCCGGTGTTGCGTGGCAGTGGGTGCGAGCGACCGCGGACCTTCCGCTCGATATGGCTGTCACGGGCGAGGTGGGGCTTTGGTCCGGCAACGGCCTCACGTCGTTCCAGATTCCGATCGGCGTAGTAGCCGGCCACACCTTCAAGTTCGACAACGGCATGGAGCTCACACCGTTTGTCCATCCGCGGCTTGCGATTGACAATCCGAACTGCAGCGCGTGCGGCGGCGCCAAGCTTGACGTCAACGTCGATGTCGGAGTGAACTACGGGATCACGCAGCAGCTCGCGATCAGGGTGGCGGGGCTTGTCGGCGGGGCATCGTATGCGGGATCTACGAACGCGGTCGGGTTCTCGCTCGCGTGGAC
>JBOHTH010000395.1:0-17545 GCA_050733535.1 Gemmatimonadaceae bacterium
CGCCTACTACGATCTCGTCCGGCGCGCGCGACTGTCCGGCGAGCGCGCGGAGGCACCGCTCGAGCGCCCGTGGCCGCCGCCACGACGGCACGATCACCGAGACGAGCGCTGGTAAACCCGGTGTTGCGCCGGGGGCGTTGCTCACGCCGTCCGCACTCCTGCGCATGCGCAGAGCATTTCTGCGTAGCGGCCGCGAAGCGCATCCCACGAGAATTTGTCGAGCACCCACCGGTGGCGGGCCTGCATTGCGGCGACATCGCCGCCGCTCGCCAGTGCGCGGCGGATCAAAGGCGCCATGGCGCCCCGTTCATGCAGGTCGGCACGCAGGGCGTGCGGGCCCGCGATGTACTCCGTGGTCGGCGTATCGTGCAGCACGCACGAGAGCCCGGCGCCGAGCGCTTCCACGGTCGCAAGGCCGAACCCCTCGCGCAACGACGCCAGCGCATACGCGTCGGCGGCGCGGTGCGCGAGTGCCATCTCCGCCGGCGCGAACATTCGATGGCTGAAGCCATTCTCACCGAGCACTTCACGGGCGAGCGCGAGGATGCCGGGAGTTTCCGCGGACGTCGCGCCTGCCACCAGCAGAAATGGACGCGCTTCACCGAGCGACGCCACCTCGCGGATCAGATAGTCCATGCGCTTCACGCTCGAGTCGAGCATGCCGACGCTGAGCAGAATCGGCCGGTCCACGGGCAGCCCGAGCGTCGCAAGAATCCGCGCGCGGTCATCCGCCGACGGCGGCGTCAGCACCGGCGGCACGGTGACACCATGCGGCAGCAGCACCTGACGCGCCAACACTTCGCCGCGCGCGATCGCGGAATCGAAGTGCTCCGGGCTCACCTGCTGCACGAGGTCGCAGCGCGTGAACGGCTGCGTGGTGGCGCCACCATTATAGAAGAGCAGGCGGAATCGCTGGCCGGAGATTCTCCGCCAGTGCCAGCACGCATTTCCAAAATTCAGGTCGGCGAAGTACACGACATCGGGCCGTCCAATGACGAGCCTCGGCAGGAATCCCGAGAAGAACGTCGCCTGCTCGACAAAGTACGGGTCCTTGCGCGTCAGAGCGCCGAACAACTGCGCCGCACGACTGTCGCGCGGAAAGTTGGGAACGAAGCGCTCGCCCTCCGCCGCGAATGGTCCGCCGCCGCCGAAGACCGTGATCGCCAGTCGCGGGTCGTCTCGCAGTGCGGCGGCACACTCTCGTGTGAACGTCTCGAAGCCGCGCCGCTGACGACCGAGGCCGGTGCACGGGAAGAACACGCGGACGACTCGGGCGCCGTTCACGCACCTCCGAAAAACAGCCGCCGCACGCAGCCCAGTCCGCTGCGGCTGAAGAGGCTCGGCGGATACAGCGCGAGCGCGGAGGCGAACGTCGCGCGCGCCACCGCGCCCTGGCCCGCGGCCTGCTCGCGCGCCGCCTGCGTGTAGCGCGTTCCGCTGCGCCGCATCGCGAGCCGGTGTCTCGCCACAATGCGCTCGTGAAGCGGCAGCGTCGGCACGAACCGGTCGCGGATACGGTCCCACTCGGCTTCAAACAGCCCGCCCTCCGCGACCGTCTTGCTGGACGCGTGAAACCGGTAGCCCGCGAGCGGCCGGTCGAGCGGCACACAATGCTCGCCGCGCGCGAGCAGCGACGCGTAGAGATTGATGTCGAACAGATACCGGAACGACTCGTCAAAGCCGCCAACCGACGCGAGCATTTCACGCGACCAGACGTGGCCGGGCTGCGCGGCCTGAAAGCGCGACGTGACGCAATCGAGGAGCGTCGCCGGAACCTTGGGCCTGTGCCACTCGTGCACCTGCATTTCCTCCGAGCCGAACCCGATGACGCCGCCCGCCACCCAGCGCGCGCCAGGCGTACGCGCCAGCAGGTCGAGCGCCGAGTGCAAGGCGCCGGGCAGATAGACATCGTCGCTGTTGAGATACGCGACGAACGTTCCCGTTGCGCGTGCGAGGCCCTTGTTGATGGCGTGCGACTGGCCGCGGTCCTTTTCCGACACCCACCACGCGAGGTGCCGCTCATACTTCTTGATGACGTCGACGCTCTCGTCCGTGCTCCCGCCGTCGACGATGATGTACTCGAGGCCGGGGACGCCCTGATTGAGCACCGACTCGATCGTTTCCGTGAGGAAGCGTCCTTGATTGAACGACGGCGTGATTACCGTGAGGATCGGGACATCGCTCATGCGGCGCGCCTCGCGATCAGCATGCGCATGTCGGAGCAGCGCGTGCGCCACGACTCCCATACGTCACGGCGAAAACGCGGTTCGAACAGCAGGTATTCCTCGCTGTGCACGAGCGCGCAGCCGCGGTCCGCGAGCGCGCATTCGATGCGCGCCCACTCGATATGATCGTCGGGCCAGATGTGCAGGTCGCCCTCGGGCATCCAGCGCCGGTCGATCCAGCGCCGCCACTCGAGCGCCGGACGCAGCCGCTTCCAGTAGCGCGACGGCTGGAGCCAGTACCACCAGCGGCGGCGCGACGGCGTGACCACGGCTTCGCGGAGAAAGTGCTGGTACTCCGCCGATGTCCAGCTGCCCTCCGATCGTTCGTGATCGAGGTACACGATTCCTCCGGGCCGCACGACGCGCGCCATCTCGCTCACGAGTGCCGCGTAATCCGGAATGTGATGCAGCACGGAGTAGGCGACCACGAGGTCATAGGAACCGTCGGGAATCGGATCCAGATTCCGGCCATTGAGCGCAAGCGTCGTGACCTGACCGGAGCTGCCGAGGCGTCGCGTGACTTCGGCGAGCAGCTTGGGCGAGAGATCGGCCGCGGTGACGTGCGCGCCGAGCGCGACGAGCCGGCGCGTGATGTTGCCCGTACCGGACCCGACGTCCAGCGCGCGCACGCACTCGCGCGCGCCGTCACCCGCGAGGGCCATTGCGCGCGCGAGCGCTGCGGCAAGGCGCGCTTGCTCGACGTCATTGAATATTTCGGGGTGTCTTTTGTCGTATGCGCCGGCAAAGCGGTCGTGCCCGCGCCGGTTGCGTTCGATCGCCAGTGAATCGTTCATCGGGCGGCGGCGAGCGCCGAACGCAGCGCGGCACCCAGGCGCGCGCGAAAGTCGGCCGGACCGTACAGCGAGAGGCGCTCCGTGCCGCGTTGCGCGAGTGAAGTGCGCAGGGCGCCGTCGGTCCAGAGACGCCGGATGCCGTCGGCGAGCAGGTCGACGCGCCGCGGATCAACGAGCAGCGCGGCGTCGCCCATCTGCTCGCGCACACCGGCGATGTCCGACGTGAGCACCGGGCAGCCGAGCGCCCACGCCTCGAGCAGCGGGATGTTCGTCGGACCGAAGAACGTCGGCATCACCAGCGCGCGCGCACCGGCATACAGCGCGGCCAAGTCGTCGTCGTCCACAAAGCCGAGCACCTGAATCTGGTCCGCCACGCCGCAGCGCTGGGCCATGTCCATGAGCATGGCGAAGTGTTGCTCGCGCACCGGGTCCGCATGCGAGCCGCAGAAGACCGCGGGCACCGTGAGGCCGTGATTCCCCTTGAGTTGCTCGAGGGCCTCGATGATTTTCGCGTGGTTCTTGTGCGGCCAGAACTGTGCGGGGTAGAAGATGTATTCCGCGGGCAGATGCAGACGCTCTCGCACGGAGGCCCGCGCGGCCGCAGGAACCTCGCGCGGCATCGTGCTCGCCGGAAGGAATGGCAGCACGTGCACTCCGTCGGCCTTCGCTCCATACGGCCGGTAGAACTGCAGCAGCTGCTCTTTCCCGACATCGGAGTCCACGAGAATCCCGGCCGCGGACCGTATGCAATTCCGGAACACGTATTCACGCCGCGCCCATTCGCCGTCCGCGGACACCTCCGGAAACTCGGGCTGGAGCCTGTGCTGAAGGTCGTGAATCGCGACGACGCTCTGCATGCCGGCCTCGAAGGCCCACGGATGCGGCTGCGGAAAGATGACGAGCTCGACGCCCTGCGTTCGCCACCAGTCGCCGATGTCGTCACGCCGGGAGAACTGGTCAAGGTCAGCGTGCACCGGCGCGGCGTCGGCGCCGGGCGCCGCGCGCCGGCGCAGCCACCGCAGCGCATCGCGGTGCGGCCCTTCTCCCACGAGGCGGCCGGCGACACCGCGCGCGCCGCCCTGCGGTGCCCTGACCGGCGCGACGTGCCAGCCCTTCGCTTCCAGCTGCGCGCGCGCGTCAGCCGCGCCGTCCGGCAAGAGGGCCACGAGCTCGATGGCTTTTTCCTCGCGCGCGATGACCTCGAGCGCATCCATCATCGTCGCGGAATACTGAAAGACGCCGCCTGCCTGCCTGTTGAGCGCCGGCACGAACCCCACGCGAGTTCGCACGGGGTCAGGAGTACCGAGCATGGTCGGAATATGCGGCGCGGTTCGGACATCAGCAACGACACAGTACTGAACTTCAAGGTGTGAGTACCCAGGCACCAGTCGACAGGCTTGAGAACGGGCACAGCACGTTCTCAGGCCTGGGCACTTACGCCTGGGTACTCACACCTTGAAGTTCGGTACTCACTTCTGAGTCGCCTCAGCCCGCCGACTCACGTATACTTCCCCGAATGGAGCCCATCGAGCGGATCCTCAAGGGAAACCAGCCGCTGGCTTACATCATCCGCGCCGGCATTGCGCCGGACAAGACGACTTTCTTCACTCCGCCCGAGTTCAAGCAGCAAGTCGGCTTTGTCGTCTACCCGGAAGGCGGCGAGATCGCGCGCCACGTTCACGTTCCGCTGGAACGCCATCTCGTCGGCACATCGGAAGTGCTCGTGCTCCGCTCGGGCCGCTGTCTCATCGACATCTACGACGACGATCGCCAGCTCGTCGCCACGCGCGAGCTGCAAACCGGCGACATCATGCTCATGGTCGGCGGCGGTCACGGCTTCCGGATGCTTGAGGACACCGTGTTTCTCGAGGTGAAGCAGGGCCCGTATACCGGCCTGGAAGAGAAGGAGCGCTTCTAACCGTGATCCCCGTCAACGAGCCCGTCTTCGGGGAACGGGAAGCCGAATACACCGCGGAGTGCATCCGCACGGGATGGGTTTCGTCAGCCGGCCGGTTCATCGAGGAGTTCGAGCAGCGCTGGGCCGCGTACTGCGGCATGAAGTACGGCGTCGCCGTGAACAACGGCACCAGCGCGCTGGAACTCGCGGTCGGGACGCTCGGCCTTCAACCGGGCGACGAGGTCATCATCCCGTCGTTCACGATCATCTCCTGCGCCGTTGCCGTCATCCGCAACGGCGGCGTGCCCGTGCTCGTGGACTGCGATCCGGTCACGTTCGGCCTTGACGCATCGCAGCTCGAATCGCGCATCACGTCGCGCACGCGCGCGATCATGCCGGTGCACATCTACGGGCATCCGGTCGACATGGACCCCATTCTCGCTCTCGCGAAGAAGCATGGCCTGGTGGTGATCGAGGACGCGGCCGAAGTGCACGGCGCGGAATACCACGCGGGCCGCAGCGGCGCATCTCCGCAGTGGCGGCGCTGCGGCGGACTCGGCGACATCAGCACCTTCAGCTTCTACGCCAACAAGCTCGTCACGACGGGCGAGGGCGGGATGGCGCTCACCAACGACGCGAACGTTGCCGACCGCATGCGCGGCCGGCGCAACCTCTGCTTTCGCTCCGAACGGCGGTTCTGGCACACGGAGCTCGGGAATAATTTTCGGCTGACCAACCTGCAGGCCGCGGTCGGTGTCGCGCAGGTGGAGCGGATCGACGAGATCGTGGCGCGCAAGCGGCGGATGGGACATCGGTACACCGCTCAGCTCGACGGCCTCGCGCAGATGCAGCTGCCGGTGGAGCAGCCGTGGGCGCGCGCAGTTTATTGGATGTACGCGGTCGTTCTCGATGACGCCGCGGGCTTCGATGCTATCGAATTCGCGCGCCGACTGAAGGTCGAAGGTGTCGAGACCCGGCCGTTTTTCCTCGGGATGCACGAGCAGCCCGCACTCCACCAGCGTGGGCTTTTCGGCGGCGAACATTATCCCGTGACCGAACGCATCGCGCGGCAGGGGCTGTATCTCCCCTCGGGACTCGCGCTCACGGACGACCAGATCGACCAGGTTTGCGCCGCGGTGCGACGCACGCTCGCATGACGGACGTGTTCGGGCAGCCGTATGCCGATCAGTACGACGCGCTGTACGGCGAAAAGAACTATGCAGCCGAATGCGACGCCGTCGAGGAACTGTTTCGGCGGCATGCGACGGGTCCCGTGCATACGCTGCTCGACCTCGGGTGCGGGACGGGAACGCACGCGCAGCTGCTCGCGCAGCGCGGATACGCCGTTACCGGCGTAGACCGCGCGCCTGCCATGCTGGAGCTCGCGCGCAGGAAGGCGGCGGGTGGCAGCGCGCGGCCGGGCGTCACGCCGCCGACCTTCGTCGAAGGCGACATTCGCACCACGCAGCTCGGACGCACGTTCGACGCGGTGCTCATGATGTTCGCCGTGCTCGGCTACCAAACAAGCGACGCCGACGTTGCCGCCGCGATGCGCACGGTGGCCGGGCACCTGCGGCCGGGCGGCCTGTTCGTCTGCGACGTCTGGTTCGGGCCGGCAGTACTGGCCATCGGCACGTCCGATCGCGTGAAGGTCATCGACGGGCCCGAGGGACAGCTCCACCGTACATCGTCCGGCGAGATCGACCGCGAGCATCATACCTGCCGCGTGGATTTCAGGACGTGGCGCGTCGTTCAGGACCGGATCGTGGACGAGTCGGCCGAGTCGCACACGATGCGGTACTTCTTCGGCCCCGAGCTGGCGATGTTCTTCGGCGACGCCGGATTGCGCTTGTGCGCGGCGTACCCCTTCGACAACCTCGAGGCCCGCCCGGGGCCGGCGAGCTGGAACGTCTGGATCTGCGGGCGCGCACGCGGCGCGCCGTGAAATCTCCGGTCGCGCTGTTCATGTTCAGGCGGCCAGACACGACGGCGCGTGTGCTCGATGCAATCCGCGCCGCGCGCCCTCCGCTCCTCCTGGTCGTCGCGGATGGGCCGCGTGCGGATCGCCCTGACGATACCGCGGCGTGCGCCGCCACGCGTGCGCTCATCGACGGCGTCGACTGGCCGTGCGAAGTGCGGCGCAAGTTCGCGGCGGAGAACATGGGATGCCGTCGCCGCGTCGCGAGCGGCCTCGCGTGGGTGTTTAGCCAGGTGCCCGAAGCAATCATTCTCGAGGACGACTGCGTTCCCGACCCGACATTCTTCCCGTTCTGCGACGAATTGCTCGAGCGCTATCGCGACGACCCTCGCGTGGCGCAGATCTCGGGCGCAAACAATCAAAAGGGGCGGCGGCGCGGCACGCACAGCTACTTCTTCTCGCGCTACAACAATGTTTGGGGATGGGCGTCCTGGCGTCGCGCGTTCGCGATGTACGACGTCGACATGGGCCGCTGGCCGGAGCTGCGCGATTCCGGCTGGCTGGCGGGCGTGCTCGGCGACCGACGGATGGTGCACTACTGGACGCAACAGTTCCAGGCGGTGTACGACGGGCGCATCGATACCTGGGACTATCAGTGGATCTATTCGACCTGGCTCCACGCCATGGTATCGCTCGTGCCGAACAGCAATCTCGTGAAGAACATCGGCTTCGGACCCGGCGCCAGCCACACGTCCGTTCACGATCCGTTCGCGAACGACCGATTGGAAGCGATAGACTTTCCGCTCGATCACCCGCCGACGGTCACCCGCGATCCGCGAGCCGACCAGTTCACCGAGCGATTCGAGTTCACCGAGCCAATGTTCACGCGCCTGCGCCGCGCGGTGCGCGGGCGCGTGCTGGGCCCGCTCAAGCAGCGGCTCCGCGTTGCGTTCAACATTCCCGTGCAGCTCGCGTTTCCGGCGTTCACCGTCGACCTGCCACCCGATCATCTGCTTCCGTCGATGCTGCGCGCATATCCGCGCTACGATCGGTTCCTGCCGCACCTGGCAAAATATCTGGACCAGGGCGATGTGGTGTTGGACGTCGGTGCGAACTGCGGAGACACGCTGGCCGCGATGTGCAGCGCGAACCCCGCGCTCTCCTTCGTGTGCGTCGAGCCCGACGCGACGTTCTTCGCGTACCTCACGCGAAACGCGCGGCGTATCACGGCTGCGATTCCCGGCACGTCAGTGCGGCTCGTGCAGAGGCTGGCCGGTCTGCGGGCAGGCGCGTCGGTGCTGCAGGGCGACGGCGGAACCAGGACCGCGCGAGCGGTCAACGAAGCGGAAGGAGCCGTTGCCCGCAACGACGAGGTCCACCGCACGGCGCGCCTCGATGAGATCGTCCGCGGCCAGCCGGGCCTCGCGCCGGAACGGTTTCGGCTTCTCAAGTCGGATGTCGACGGCTACGACTACGATGTCATCGCCTCTGCGGGCGCACTGCTCGACAACGAGCGGCTCCTCGTCTTCTTCGAGTGCTACGCGGAGAACGACGAACAGCGTGCGGGATACCTCGGCCTGTTCGAGGCGCTCGCCGCGCGCGGATACCGGCATTTCAGTTTCTTCGACAACTTCGGAAACTTCCTGCAGCACGTCACGTCGGGCGATATCGCCGCGGTCCACCGGCAGCTGCGCGATGTCTGGGATTCCGCGCCCGGCGCCGCGAACGCCGCGGTCTATCTCGATGTGCTGGCCTGCAGGGAGGGCGACGCCGCGCTCGTCAGCCGGATCGTGACGGAATTCTCGCGGGCGTGACCGGCACCGCCCACTGTGGAGCGAGCGTGCCCGGCCTGAACAACGGAGTCACGCGGGACCTGAGGGCCAGTCCGGTGGTGAGGTGATAGGCGTGCCCCGAGATGCCGAGCCCGAGCATCGCCCAGAGCAGCGTACCCGTTGAGCCGCTGAAGATGTCGCCGATCGGCATGATCGCGATGATCGCGACCGCGGTCGCGCGCACGGCACCAGAAAATTGGTCGCGCCTCGCCTCGGCAAACCGGAGCGACTGGAAGAACAATGCGCCGAGTCCGAGCAGGAACATCGTTCCGCCCGGCCAGCCAAACACATAGAACAACTCGAGGAACCCGTTGTCGAGCGACCGGATGCCGACGTTGCGATTCTCCAGCTTGATCGCGCCACCGGTGGTTCCGAGGCCATTGCCGAGCGCGCTTTGCACGATCCCGTTCGCTGCTTCTTGCGAGAACTGCACGCGCTTGATGAAGCTGTTGTCCGCGCTGATGTCCTTGAACGTCAATACACGGCTGAGGATCGTGGTGCGGAACTTCGGGATTGCCGTCAACGGCGCGGCGAGCAGTACGACGACGACCAGCGCGACGATCCGGCGCGGAAGACGGATCACCGGCTGCGAGAGCTGCATGAACACGAGGCCGATCATGAACGCCACCCACGACGACCGTGTTCGCGTCAGCAGGAGCGCGACGAGCGCGAGTGCGATGCCGGGATAGCGAGTGACTCCCTTCCCCGCCAGCACGAGCAACATGCCGACGAGCAGGAACGCGGCGTATGGACCCGGCGTGTTGAGCGTGCCGAACACGCGCACGAGGAAAGGCAGCGGCGACCCGATGCTCTTGAGATCCGCGCTGATCATCCACGCGGCGTCCCACGGCAGGATCCGGACGAACTGATAAATGCCGTAGAGCGCAAGCAGCGGGAGCGCGATCGTGAACGTCCTGCGGATGGAGACGTTCAGCTCGGGGTAATGCCGCCAGCTCAGCGCGAGGTGCACGCCAAAGGTGATCGGGGCGATCCAGGTCAGCAGCGTGTAGGTCGCCGGGATGAACCCGGCCACGAGCAGCCCGACCGAATATCCGTAGCCGAGCGCGCCGAGGATCAGGAGGTACGGCGCGAAGAGCCGGCCGCGGAGTTCGCGCGCATGGCGCAGCAGGGTGATGACCGAGATTGCCGCGACGACGGGGGGCGCGAGCAATACCGGGTTCGTCGCGTTCCAGCCGTGCCGGTAATCGAGCACGCGGCGCACGAACGGCGTGACGAACCAGAGCCAGAGCGAAAAACTCGAGTACGTCACGGGCGACCGCCGGATCAGCAGGCCGGCCGCAAGCACCGCCGCGCCGACGTACGCAATGTTCGCCGCGCGCCCGCCGATGCCGGTGAGCATCGCGAGCGTGGCGAGCACGAACAGGCCGACGATGATCGAGGACTGGTTGACCGCGCCCTCCGGCGGACGCGGCGGCGCGATCGCTGCCGTCATCGCGCGACCGCGCTAACGCCCGTGGCCGGGCTGCGGGCTCGTGCGCACGTCTCGCAGCGCATCCTCCCGCAGGCGCCGGCGCTTTCGCCGGCGGCCCGAAACCACCGCATACGCGAGCAGGCTGATGGCGATGGTGCTCGCCGTGCCATGCGCAAAGAGGCTGAACGGCGCGAGCGTTGCGGGCGGTGCGGCGACCGTCGCGTTGGCGGCGTGAAGGCTCCGCATGCCATTGAGCGACGTCAGCACCGACACGTCCAGCCCGAGTACCGCGCCCGGAAGCGTGGAGGTGAACCCCGACGACAGCGACGGATCGCTCGCGCGAAAGATGAACATCACGGAGAGCCACATGCCCGTGAGCAGCAGCGTGCTCAGGTACAGCAGGCGCGAAGTGATGCCGCGACGCCGCGTGCGGCGGCGGCGCCCCGACCACGGCTGGTCGAGGAGCCACCAAAACAGGAACGATGCCACGAGCGTGATCGCGAGAACCAGCGGGGCCGCGAGCAGCTCGACGACCAGCAGCGTGAGCCCCGCGATCGTCGCCGCGCTGGACTGGCCCGACGACGGCAGCCGCTCGGTCCCGGTCTCAAACAGGTCCGGCACGCTCTCGCGCGCGGGATGCGGGCGCGGTGTGCCTCGCGGCGTCGCGCTCGCCTTGAACCCGTCAGCGGGCATAATCGTAGTAGTAGCCGTAACCCATCCGGTACCGCGACCCGCGCCGGAACTCGACATCGTTGAGAATGGTTCCCGCGAGCGTGACCTGCACGTTGCGCAGCTGCTGCACGGCGTAGCGAAGCTCGTCCCGGTCGGTCTTGTCCGCGCGCGCGACGAGCAGCAGCGCGTCCGCGTGTGCGCCGATCAGCGCGCCGTCGGTGAACAGGTTCAGCGGCGGCGTGTCGATGATCACGTAGTCGTACTGCGGGCGCAGGCGCTCGAACAGCGGCTGCAGCCGGCCGGCCACCAGCAAGTCGGCGGGGTTGACGCTCGGCGCGCTCCCGAGCGGGAGCACGTCCAGCGTGCCGCCACCCTCCATCTCCACGCGGCGAATGCATTCGCCAGGTGAGGCCTGGCCGTACATGAGATCGAAGAACCCCGGTGCGGGGGGAATCCCGAACAGGTCATGCACGGTGCCGCGCCGTGTTTCCGCGTCGATCAGGATCACGCGCTGACCCTGATGCGCGAGCGTGACGGCGAGGTTCACTGCGGTCGTCGTCTT
Source organism: Gemmatimonadaceae bacterium (assembly GCA_050733535.1). Classification (GTDB taxonomy): domain Bacteria; phylum Gemmatimonadota; class Gemmatimonadetes; order Gemmatimonadales; family Gemmatimonadaceae; genus Fen-1231. The sequence continues at coordinate 11,333 of JBOHTH010000395.1, forward strand.
GCCGTCGCCGGGCAGTGCGCTCGTGATGACGATCACGTGCGGCGGATTCGGCGGCGTCAGATAATTGAGATTGGTGCGGAGCGTGCGATACGCTTCGGCGGCCGGCGTCTGGTACTCGCGTCCGGTGGCGGGCTTTCCATCCGATCCCGGCGGCGGTGGCAATCGGTAGCCCACGCTGCGCGCCTGCTGCTGCAGGTTGGGAATGGTTCCCACGACGGCGACGCCGACGATCGACGCGAGGTCCTGCTCGGTCCGCACGGTCGTGTCGAGCCAGTCGCGCATGAACGCGACGATCACACCCACGAGCAGGCCGGAGAACATCCCCACCGCGTAGATCAGCGTCGTGGACGATCCGCCCTGCGGCGCCGGATTCACCGCTTCATCAAGCACGCTGGCCGTCGAGTCGGTCACCGCCGCCTGGATTTCCGCGTCCTTCAGCTGGCCTTCGACGAGCGTGATCATCTCCTCAACGATGCGGCGGTTCCGCTCGAGCTTCTCGTACTCGATCGTCTGCTCGGGCACTTTCCTGAGCGACGTCTGCACGGCATCGATGCGCGGCTGCAGCGCCGCGAGTTCCTGCGCGAGGTTCGAGAGAAAGGTCTCGGCACTGCGGCGAATGTCGTCCTGCGACTGGCGGATCGTCTTGTCGAGCGCGACCACCTCGCGCGACGTCGGCACGCGCTTCGTCACGAGATCCGCGCGCGACAGCAGCAGTTGCTGGTAGTGCGTGACCTCCGCGGTCGCGATGCCGGACTTCTGAAACGCCTCGGTGGTCAGCAGTTTCTCGAGAAAATCGTCGCGCGCCTTGAGCGTGTCGGCGCCATGCAGCGGCACGAGCGCGCGGGCGATGTCGTCGTGCTGCGACTGGAGGTCGCGCTTGGTTGTCTGCAGGCTGAGCAATTGTGCCTGCAGCGCCTGCTGCTCGTCCGCGGGACCGGAGATCCCTTCCTTCTCGAGATAAGCGCGGATCGCGTCCTCGGCCTCTGCCACGTCGGCGGCGAGCGTCGCGCGCTGGCGGCGCAGGTACTCCATGCGCTGCAGTGCTCCGCCCTGGTCGAGCGCCATCCGCCTGCGCACGAACGCGTGCGCGACGGCGTTCGGAATGTCGCGCGCGAGCTGCGAGTCCGGACCGGCGTACGAGATCATCAGGACGTTGGCGTCCTTGTTCGTCGGCTGGACGGCAATCGCGCCGCGCAGCTGCTCGGCGATTCCGACACGAGAGTCCACGGCAACCACCATCTTCTCGAGCTGACGCCCTTCGCCCGAGAGCGTCAGGCTGCCGCCGAGAAGCTGCAGCGCGCCGGTATCGGGGAAGACACCGATCACGGAGTCCTTGGGCAGTACGCGGACCTCGCGCCCTGCAGCCACTTTGGTGATCGAGTACTGCGTGGACGGCGCGTCCGCCGCGAAGCGAGCGCGCGCGATCAGCGAGCTGCGTATCACGTGCGGCGGCTGCACCACGTAGAGACGGAGTCCGAGCGAGTCGACGACTTCCGCCGCCAGTGTCCGGCTCGTGATCAGCTCGCCGGCCATCGCGAGCGACGTCGTGTTGTCCTCGCCGAAATACATCATGGCGGGCGACTGCGCGCCCGCACGCGTCGGATCCTCGAGGCGCACCGTCGCGGCCGCGCTGTACTGCGGCACGATGCGGCGCGCCGCGACCACCGCGGCGGCGACCGCGAGCCCCACGCACACCACGATGATCCACGCGCTGCGCGCGACGGTCTGCCACGCGCGGCGGAGGTCGATCTCCTGGTTCGGTTCGTCGAACGGCGACTGGGTCGCTGGGAGATTGTTCACGGCGCGCCTATCGCGAGAACAGGATGAACAGCGACGCCACCGACAGGATCAGCGTGGCGATCAGCGTGGCGCCGGTCAGGTTCGTCGCGTTGCGTCCGAGGAAGGTCTCGTCCTGAACGTATATCGCGTCGCCGTGCACGATGTCGAGCGAGGAAAGCCGCACCTCGCGCGTGAGCCGGAACTGGTGGCCGTCGCCTTTTACCAGTGTCAGCTGCGGTGACTTGCCAGTGCCGGTCGCACCGCCCGCCTTCGCGACGAGGCCGAGCACCGTCTGCGAGGGATCAACGGTATACACGCCCGGCGCGCGAACCTGTCCGTAGATCACGACGTCGCGCGACATCACGGCATCAACCGCGGCGTCGATCACGATCTTGTCGTACCGGTTCGTCAGGTCCAGCTGGAGCGAGTCCATCGTGAGACCCGCCACCTTCACGCGGCCGAGTCCCGGAAAGTACGCCTCACCCGACTCGGACACGTGCGCCAGCGTGGCGAGGTCCGGTTCGCGGTAGATCTTGGTGGCGATCTGGTCCCCCGTCTCGAGTTTCCATATGGGAACGATCGACCGGGGCGCCTCTGGAATCGCCATCGCAGGGCGGCGCGTCGCGCACGCGGTGAGTGAAATCGCCGCCGCCATGACCAATCCGATCGTCCGAAATGCGTTCATGCACTCAATCCGAAGGTAAAGTCCGCACCCACCCCGCCCGTCGTTATACACGATCATTAGAGGCGCGCGTCACTGCGCACCGCCTGATCACGGTGTCGACCGCAGTTCAAAACGCGCCCTTCATGCTGAACACCGCTGGTATCGTTCGGGCGAGGATGGCGAGGTCGCGCCACACCGTCCACCCGCGAATGTACGACGATTCGAGGCGCACCACGTCCTCGAAACTCGTGATCGCGTTGCGCCCGCTCACCTGCCAGGGCCCGGTGATGCCCGGCAGCACTTCGAACCGCACGAAGTGGTGCTGCTGGTAGCGCCGCACTTCCGACGGCAGCGCCGGACGCGGCCCCACGAGCGACATCTCGCCCTTGATCACATTGAGCAGCTGCGGCAACTCGTCGAGTGAAGACTTCCGCAGGAAAATGCCGATCGGCGTCATCCGCGGATCCTTCGCAAGCTTGAACAGCGGTTCCGTCGAGTAGACGTTCGACTGCTGCAGCTCGGCGAGCTGGTGTTCAGCGTCGTCCACCATCGTCCGGAACTTCATCATCACGAACGGATCACCGCCGAGGCCGACGCGCACCTGGCGAAAGAACACGGGCCCGCGCGACGTGAGACGGACGGCGAGTGCCGCCGCGAGGAGCAGGGGCGAGAGCACGACGAGCCCGAGTATTGCACCGGCAAGATCGACGACGCGTTTGACGACGAGCTGCGAGCCAACCAGCGCTGGCCGCGAGAGGACGGCGATCGGCTCGGCGCGGCGCAGCACGAAACTCGGCTCGTCGAGCTGGCGGAACGCGGCCCTGCGCGTGGCATACACGCTCGCGCCCGCGCTCGACGACGCGATCATCACGGCCTGCAGCGCGGCGTCGCCCACGGCGCCGACGAGAACGATCGCGTCGGCGTCCCAGTCTGCGAGCGCGGAGTACAGCTCGCGCATGCTCTCGGCGGTGCCGTCCGGCCAGCTGTCGGAGAGGATGAACGTCGGCGTCGGCAGCGGGTCGCGCGCTTTGTCCTCCGTCTCGACGACCGCGCGCACGTCGTCCGCGGGTCCGACGATCAGTGTTCGCGCCCGCTCGAGCCGCCGTGGGTCGATCGACTTGAGCGCGTTGACGAGCGCGCGCCGCTGCAGCACGAGCGCGGCCCAGCTCGCCGCCAGCACGAATCCAAGCAGGAGCCACCGCGCGGGGAGCGCCGACTGCCAGATCTCCACCCAGCGCGGGAGCACGAGTCCGAGCAACAGCGCGGCCGCCATGCGCGCGGGATGCGCCTGGCGCTCCGTGTGCGCGTAACTGCCGGTGACGACGAGGCAGAACAGGAGCGACGTGACGCGGCGGCCGAGCGCGAGCGCCGTCTGCGGAATGAGACCGCGCACGAACGGTTCGCCGCCGGATCCCAGGCCGGGGATCAGCGCGTCCGTCGGCAGCAGGCTGAGAATGGAGAAGACGATCGCCAGCGTGAGGACGTCGGCGAGGACGAGGATCGCACCGTAGCTGAACTCGCGCCAGAATCGGCGCCGCTGCAGCGCTAACGCGCGGTGCCGCAGCTCGAGACGTGTGAGATGAACGGGCGAGGGAGCCGTCACGAAACGTTCAACGAGTCGTCTACAGTATTAATGGAGGTAGGTGGCGGGTGCGGTGCTCGACTGGTGCAATTTTGTCGCAAGTTGCGCGCAACTTGCGCGCAGGTTGCTCGCATGCGCGGAAGTCGATAAACTATTGCGGTGACCAGTTTTAGGCCAGTGTTCATTTTGTACGCAGATCTTTCCTTCGATTGAATCGAGCGCAACACGCTCTCAACTCCACGATGGGCGAATCCCTGAGCTCCGCCGACGGCAGTGATGAGCTGCGCTTTCGGCCGTCGGCGTCGCCGGTCGAGGTCGAGCGTCTTCGGCAACATCTGATCGACGCACTGCAACGCGGCGCCACGGACATCCATCTCCGTGCCGGCGACGCCGTGTATGCGCGCATCGAGGGCAAGCTCAGGGCGCTCGACACGCCGGTCCTGACGGCCGTCAGCACGTTCGAAATGGTGACGCACATCCTCGGCACTTCTGTGAACGCGCCGAACATCGACAGCGTTCGCGACTACACCGGTCCGTGGAGTGCGCCGGGCGTCGCGCGGTTCCGGGTGAGCATTCTTCGGCAGCGGTCGAGTTTTGCGATCGTCATGCGCGTGGTGCCGAGCGTGGTGCCGACGATCGAGGAACTCGGACTTCCGAAGGCGCTCGGCGCCGCGGTGCTCAACGACTTCGGCCTGGTGTTCGTGAGCGGCGTACCGGGATCGGGGCGAACCAGCACGCTCGCGGCGATCGTACAGCACCTCAACACACACTCGCCCGAGCGTCGGCACGTCGTCGTGATCGAGTCGGCGATCGAGTTCCTGCACAAGAACGACAAGTGTTCGATCACGCAGCGTGAAGTCGGCATCGACACCGATAACTTCGCCGACGGAATGCGGGCGGCGCTGGAGCAGGACGCGGACGTGATCGTGGTCGGCGAACTCGACGATCCGGAAATCATTCAGCTCGCGGTGCGCGCGGCTGAAGCTGGACGGCTGGTGATCGGCAAGTTCAGCGCGCCGGACGCGACCGGGGCGCTGCGCACGTTCTTCAACGGACTTCCGGCGGACCAGCAGGATGCGGCGCGGTTGCACGCATCGGAGATGCTGCGCGCGGTGGTGTCACAGCGGCTGCTGCCGCGCGCGGACAGCCAGGGGCGAGTGCTCGCGGCGGAGCTGCTGCTCATGACGCCGGTCGTGCGCGAGGTGATTGCCGACGCGGGGCGGCTCGCGGAGATTCGGCCGGCGCTGGCGGAGGGGCGAGCGGAATACGGGACGCAGACGTTCGATCAGAACCTGGCGGACTTGGTGATCGGCGGGAAAGTCTCGTTTGAGGTGGCGTTGACGCTGGCTACGAATTCGCTGGATTTTGAATTGCAGTTGAGAGGGTTGAGGCGCTGACCTTTTCGACCCGATGCGGGGTGCGGAGGAGGAGTTCTGAATTCGGGGGAGGGGCGAGCAGGGAGATTTCGGGCCGGTGCGGAGCGCGGAGGAGGAATTCTGAATTCGGGATTTCGGGCCGGTGCGGAGCGCGGAGGAGGAGTTCTGAATTCGGGATTTCGGGCCGGTGCGGAGCGCGGAGGAGGAATTCTGAATCCGGACAGGGAGATGGGAGGGGAGATGCTCCGAAACTCCCGCTCCAACACTTCCCGCTCAACACCGGCCCCGACTCACCCCTGACCCCGCTCCCAGCATTCCTCCTCCGCGCTCCGCAGCGGCCGAAATCTCCTCGCTCGCCCTCCTCCGAATTCCTCCTCCGCACTCCGCACCAAGTCGAAATCTCCTCTCTCGCCCCTCACCCCCGAAATCAGAATTCCTCTTCCGCACCCCGCGATCAGCGGTAAGACTCAGCCAAACAATCGTTCCCACAGCGACCGACTCTCCTTTTTCGGGGCGATCGGCGGCACTCTCAACGGCAGTTCCCCTGAAAGGATCCGCGCTGGATTGATCGACGTGAGCAGTTCCGCCTGCTCACTGAATCCCGCCTCCACCATCGAGCGCACGAACCGCTGCAGGCCCGGCTCGCCGCGCGCGTGATAATCGCTCGCGACATAATCCGCCTCGCCCGCCAGCAGAATCCGCCGCGCAAGTCCCGCCGCCGTCTTGCCGTAGTCGCCGAACAGCGATCCCGCATTCATCTGGAGGAACGCGCCCGCATTTCGAAAGCGAACGAGCTCCACCAGCGTCGAGTC
>JBOHTH010000396.1:0-18143 GCA_050733535.1 Gemmatimonadaceae bacterium
GTGTGAGGGAGTTGAGATCGAGGGCATCCCAGTCGGCGAGCGTCTGGGCCGCCCCCGCCTCGGCGGCATCGGCGGCCTGCGCGGCGTAGAGCGTGGCGCGGCCGGTGCGCTGCTCGAGATGGCCCGCGATGAACGCGCCGGCCACCAGGGCCCCGACGACGACGAGTGCGAAGATGGCGAGCGCGAGCGCCATTCCCCGCTCGCTCCCACGGTGGCCACGAGTCATCGGAGGGTGTTCCTCAGCGCCACGCTGGTCGAAAGGGTGAGGCTGTCCAGAGAAAGCGGTGCGGAGCCGCCGTTCCGGACGGCGCCGTCGGTGACGCCCTTGAGCGTCCAGGCGATTTCGCGTACGTCGTTGGGTATGGTGGTGGCAGCGCCGCTGCGGTCGAGAAAGGTGAACGTGATCCCACGCCCGGTGGCGCTGCTGTCGGCGAGCGGACCGAGCATGGGCTCGATGACCCCGCCGGCGCTCACCGACCGAGAACCCAGCCACGACCTCCCGCCCGATTGGTAATAGCGGAGCTCCATGACCTCGAAGAAGCGGACCGGGCCGCCGACGGCCATCCGCGAGGGCGCCGCGGCGCCGGAGGCCCCGGCATACGCGACCGCGAGCGAGACCGCCGGACTCCCATCGTCGCAAAGGGCGCTGCCCACACCGTTGATTCGGGCGTGTACCCACGCGTCATCCGTGCCGGTGGACGGATTGCCCTCGACATGCACGGTGATGCTGTCTCCCGCCCCGGGAGCGCGCTGGCCGAGCACGGTGGCGCGCTGCAGGCGCAGCTCGCCCGGGCCCGGCGGCGAACAGGTGAATCCGATTCCGCGCATCGCCTTGTATTCGAGCCGTCCGGGAAGGAGCACGAGCAGATCGGGACTGACCGATGGCGCTACCGCCAGACCCGAGCTCAGCGGAATGGAGTCATAGCCAATTTCCCTCAGCTCGTTGGCCACCACGAGGGCGCCGGTGCGGACGTTGTCCTGCAGACCGGTGTGCTCCACCTGCGACCGGGAGACGCGCTGGTTCTGCACCAGGAGCGCGTACGTCACTACAGCGACCGCACTGACCAGCACCACGGCTACCATCATCTCGATCAGGGTGAACCCGCGGCGAGAGACCATCATCCGCAGAGCACCACGGTGCGGAGGGTGTCACGGACCGGACCGCGGGCGTCGCGATAGGCAAGGATGACGCTGACTCCGCGGGAGAGGCCCGAGCCTGCCGGAGGCTCGACCACCCAGCGCTCGGATACGCCGGCGGTGGTTGCGGTATCGCTGGCGAAGTAGGGGGATGTGCAGCGAGGAGCGGTCGACGCAGCGATGCGCCTGAGGCGCTCGAGGCGCGCCGTGGCGACCTGGACCGCGACGGTGGACTCGCGCCCCCGGCCGATCATCCGGCTCACCATGGCCGACGATCCGACGAGCGCCATGACACCGACAGTGAGAAGAACGAGCGCCACCATGACCTCGACCATGGTGAAGCCGCGCCGCTGGTGAATGCTCATACGAGGTTTGCCGGAGTGAGGTGAGAGAAATCCTGCCGCCGGCACGGCGTTAATGCATGAGTGGGACCACAACCGAAGAGGTGCTCTACGAATGACTTACCGAACGTTTTGGCCGTGCGGCGATGCAATGTGTTGCACCGTGTGCAGCCGGTTGCGCTCGGCCTCAGTGAACCGGCAGCCGGCGCATCTTGTAGAAGAGCGTGCGCAGGCTGATGCCGAGGAGGCTCGCCGCCTGGCGCCGGTTGCCTCCCGCCGCCTCGAGCGCCTTCTGGATGGCCTTCCGCTCGATGGCTTCGACCTGGCTCTTGAGATCGAGTGTCGGAACGCTCCCCATGCCGCTGCTGGGGCCGGTGCTGCCGTTCCCGTTGCCGTTGCCGTTCCCGATGAGGAAGTCCCTGGCGTCGAGCGATGCGCCACTGCCGAGCACTGCTGCGCGCTCGACGGCGTTGCGCAGCTCGCGCACGTTGCCGGGCCACGGGTGGTGCGTGAGTGCGGCGAGCGCCGCCGGTGTGAGGCTGACCGGATGACCGAGCTTGGTGGCGGCCATGCGGGCGAAGTGGGCAACGAGCGCGGGGACGTCTTCGGGCCGCTCGCGCAGCGGCGGCAGGTGCAGCCGTACGACGTTGAGCCGGTAGAAGAGATCGCCGCGGAACTGCCCCTGCTCGACGGCCTGCTCTAGCGGCTTCGCGGTGGCGGCGATGACGCGAACATCCACCTTCCGCGGCTCCCGCCCGCCGACCCGGCGGATCGCATCTTCCTCGAGCACGCGGAGCAGTTTGGCCTGGAGGTCGAGGGGGAGATCGCCGATCTCGTCGAGCAGCAGCGTGCCCTCGTGCGCCAGCTCGAAGAGGCCGGCTCGATCGGCGGTGGCGCCGGTGAACGCCCCCTTCACATGGCCGAACAGCTCGCTCTCGAGGAGATGCTCGGGAATGGCGGCGCAGTTGATGGCCGTGAAGTTCCGCTCGCCGCGCGGGCTCATCCGATGGATGGCACGCGCCAGCACTTCCTTGCCGGTACCGCTCTCGCCGGTGATGAGCACGGTGGTGTTGTGCCGCGCCACCCGGCTCGCGAGGTCGAGCAGGTCGCGCATACTCCGGCTTTCGCTCACGACGAGGTCCTGCACGACGCCGGCGCCGAGGCTGGAGCGCAGCTCCTCGACCTCGCGGCGAAGCTTCTCCCGCTCGGCCGCCTTCCGGATGGTCATGCTGACTTCATCGGGGCGGAACGGCTTCTGGAGGTAGTCGTACGCGCCCTCGCGCATGGCGGCGATGGCGGCATCCTCGTTTCCGTACGCGCTCATCATAATGAGCAGCGCTTCACCCTGGTCGGCGCGGTAGCGCCGGAGGAAGGTGAGGCCGTCCATCCTGGGCATGCGGACGTCACAGAGGATGAGGTCGAATTCTTCCACCGACGCGCGCTTCAGCGCGCGCTCGGGATCACTCTCGGCTTCGACCTGGTAGCCGGATTCCCCGAGCAGCAGCGCGAGCGACTGCCGGAGCCCGGCGTCGTCGTCAACGATCAACAGCCGCATCGGTCTCACTCGCTATGGGTAGGAACACCATGAATACGGCACCACCTTCCCGCGAACGGTCCACCCAGACGACTCCCCCGCTTTCGTGCACCGTCCGGGCCACGATGGCGAGTCCGAGCCCGGTGCCTTCACCGGGGTCCTTGGTCGTGTAGAACGGATCGAAGATCCGCTCGCGCTCGGCCTCGGGAACTCCGGGGCCATCATCGGAGACGTAGAGCAGTACGCCGGGACTTCCGGCCGGCAAGACGGGAGACTGGCGCGTCTCGCATCCCTTGGCGGCGGTGCCGATCACCACGCGCCCCCGGGGGGCGGCCTGGCAGGCGTTGACCACCAGATTGACGACGACCTGCTCGAGCAGATGCTCGTCGCCCCGGACACGGGGGAGGTTGGCCGCCAGCGCAATGTCCACGGCGTGGTTGCGGAAGGTCCCCTGCGCCCTCAGAAAGTCCATCACCCGCTGCACCGACCCATTCAGGTCGGTGGAAGCGGCGCCCGAGCCGTTGGCCTCCGGGTGTCCGGCGGCGGGACGGGCATAATCCACGAGTCCTTGCACGATTCGTTCGATCCGCTCGATGGCGCAACGCATGTCGCCGGTGACCGCCGGATCGGTGCCACGGCGCTGGAGGACCTCGACGTAAGTGCCGAGCGCACCGAGGGGATTGCGCACCTCGTGGGCCACTCCGGCAGCGAGCCTTCCAATCCCCGCGAGCTTCTCCACCCGGACCACGTGACCCTGGACATCCAGCAAATCCTCCGCCATGGCGCGGTAACGGGCCGCCAGGCGGTCGAGCTCGACCGAACCGTACCCCGTCTCTTCGGGTCTCGGAGCACGGGCGGCCAGCGCATCGGCTTCGGCCTCGAGCCGGTTGAGCGGGCGAATGACCAGCCTGTGCAGCACGGACATGCCGAAGAGGATGAAGACCGTGGTGCTTCCAAGCCACAGCACGCCGAGGGGGCGGATCGTCTCGCGGAGATCGCCGCCGGTGAGCAGAAGCGTGGTCAGCCCGACCAGGATCACCGCGGAGGACGTGACAAAACCGAAGCTGACCAGCAGCTCGGTACGCAGTGATCGTGCGGGCTCGGTCATGCTAGCTCACGGCGTGCAGGCTACCTGACCCTCGACCGTTGCCGGCGCGACCGGGGTGCCGGTGCCGACGAAGATGGAGCAAGTCCTGGGCGTGTTCAGGTGCGAGGCCTGCGCTGCCCAACCGGTCGGAGTCACGCTGCTGAGCGTGATGGTGATCCGGTCGGACGGGGAGAAGGGCATCGCGGCGCCCGGGATGGCTCCGCCGTAGTACGTCTGCCCGTTCGAGTAGAAGGCCTCTTCGGCGGTGATGAGGTTGCGAAGGTCGCTCTTCATCGCCGTCACCATCGCCCGTTCCTTGCTGTTGCCGAAGTTCGTGATGCCGATGGCCGCGAGAATTCCGATGATCACGACGACGATCAGGAGCTCGATTAGGGTGAAGCCTCTGTTGTCGCGGCGCACGGTGGTCTCCAACGTTGGTCGAGCCGGATAAGGTCTTGCTGTAAGCGATCGGTCAATAGTCCGTCATGTGGCAGGAAAAAGGGCGGCGACCACTGCGGGCACCGCCCCGTTCCCGTCATCCCAGCTTCAGGCGTTACCAGCAGGCCGGGGCGCCTTCGTTCTTGACCGCACCATTCGGCGGCGCGCCGCTGCCCACGTAGATACCGCAGTTCTGCACGGTGCCCTTCAAGGTCGCGTTCGTCGCGGTGGCCGACCAGCCGCCCGCGCTCTGCCACGTCGGAGTGATGACGTTGTTAGCCGACCCAACGAAGGCCACGGTGCCTGCACCGCCGACTCCGTTCACCTGGGCTGCACCGATCTTGCCGGCGTAGTCCTGGTTGTCGCTGAAGAACGCTTCCTGCGCGGTGACGAGGTTACGCAGGTCCGACTTCATGCTGGCCAGCACGGCCTTTTCCTTCGTGTTCGCGAACTTCGGAATCGCAATCGCGGCGAGAATGCCGATGATCACGACCACGATCAGCAGTTCGATCAGCGTGAATCCGTGCTTGCGGGGCGGCATCGGCGTGGCTCCTGTGCAACGTTGGCCGGCGGGAGATGGACGTTCCGGACGGACTGTGGCCGAACGGCACGTTGGAAGTGCAAGTCGCTTGCCCGACTGTGCCAACGCCGCTTTAGTCACAATGGGCAAAGGAGTTACGAGGTCGGACAAGCTCAGCTGAGGGTGCCCGAGGACGGGTACCATGCGAGAATGAAGGCAGAATGCAAGAAAACTGGTCGGTGCGGACGGATCGCCCGAATGTATCGCCAGAGGGGCTGGTCGGTCCACTACCATAAGAGCCAGCACGCGGTTGGACTCGCCCGTAAATTCGGGGAGCAACGGCGAAATACTATAATTCGGGGAGGCAATGTGAGCCGGCAGCCGAGCGAAGGTGTGACACGGGGCATCAACCGCATGAGGTCGGCGACTACCCGGAAGGCGATCATCGCCTCGGCAGGTGCGGCGATCGCCGGACTGACACTGCTGCAAGTCGCAGCGACGGCGGTTGTGCCAGTTCTCCCTCACCATCCTCTCGACTCCGCGTCCGTGTGGGACAGCGTCTACTCGCTGGCGCAGGCTGGGCGCGGCGAGTCGACCTACCGCGCGACCTGCGCCAGCTGTCACGGCGATTCGCTCGCCGGGATCAACGACGCGCCGCCGCTCGTGGGACCGGAATTCCACAAGGACTACGACGGCAACACGCTCAGCTCGCTCTTCAGCAAGGTCTCGAACGACATGCCGTCGGATAACCCCGGGTCGCTGACGAACCCGCAGGTCGCCGAAGTCGTGGCATTCATGCTCAAGTACAACGGCTATCCCGCGGGGGCCGTGGACCTTTCCGCCGTCGCGGACTCACTGGACAGATTCAAGTTCTTGCCAAAGCCGTGACGGACGGCCTCAGGCGTTGGCCGCAATCGCTTCGCCGAGCGGTTTCCTGAGCCAGAAGAACATTGCAGCTGCGATGAGCTGAGCGGTGAGGCCAAAGACCACCAGCGCGCCGACCCGGTGATCGTACAACAGGCCCATCGTCGCGCTCCCGGCGAACCACATGATGCCGTATACCGCGTTGAACGTGCCGAACGCGTTGCCGCGCTTGTTCATCGAGACGAGCTGCGCGATCCCGGAGCGCAGCGACGCGTCCTGTACGCCGAGTCCCAGCGCCCAGCAACACACGCCGACCGTCGCCGCCGCAGCGCCACCGAGAAAGCCCAGCGGCACGGAGAGCATTGAGATCAGGATGCCCCACGCGAGCACGACGATTCCGTATTTGTCGAACAGCCGTCCGAAGATCAGCGCCGCAACGCCGTTCACGCCCATCGCGAGCGCGTAGAGCAGCGGGATGACCGCTTTGCTCACGATCTCTCTGTTCTCGAAGTGATACGAGAGCAGCGGGAAATCGAGAAATCCGAGTGCGAGCATGCCGGCCGCGGCGACATAGATCCAGTAAACCTGCGGAAGGTCCTTGGTGTCCTTTCCCTTCGGCGGGCGCCCGCGGTTGTCCGGATACGCCAAGCGCGCGGCGAGCATCGCAACGAACGCCAAAAGCGCCGGAGCAGCAAGGCGCAGGAATGCCGGCGCGAAATTGTGCAGTCGTGCCACCGTCACCGCCATCAAGACCGGGCCCGCCACCGCGCCCGTCTGGTCCATCGCCGCGTGGAGTCCGAAGCCCCAGCCGTGGCCGACTTTTTCGGTCGCGTCGGAGAGGAGCACATCGCGCGCCGGCCCGCGCAGCGCCTTGCCGGTTCGCTCCGCAATGATGAGGAACGCAGCTGCCTGCCAAGTGCCGACGAACGCGAGCGCCGGCACGACCAGCAGGTTCATCGCGTAGCCGGCGAGCGCGAGCGTCCAATAGGCTCGCGTGCGATCGGCGAGCTTGCCCGAAAAGTAGCGGAGGCTCGCCGCGATCATTTCGCCGACGCCGGCAATGATGCCGACTTCGGTCGCCGTCGCGCCAAGATCCTTGAGGAAGCCGCCCATGATGCTGTAGGCGCCTTCGTACGTCATGTCTGCAAACAGGCTGACCGCACCGAGGCAGACGATGAACTTGATCGCTGCCTTGCGTTCTTCGGCGGTCACTCCGGCGATCGTCGCCATCTCAGCCGTACCCGAGCGATTCGAGAACGCTCATGACGCCGAGCAGCAGCAACAGGCCGACGCCCCCGTAGCGGATGACTTTCGGCGAGAACGTTTTCTCGATCCAGTGGCGCGCGCTGGCGCCAATCGACGCCGCGAGCGCGCCCTTGGTGACCATTGCGAGCACCGCGCCGAGCCATACGATGTACGGCGTCCCCCCGGTCGCGCCGGAGGCGGTCATCCACTTGGCGGCCATCGCGGCGGCCGTGATCTGGCCAACGTCACCCCATTCGGAGAAAAAAATAGCCGCGAACGAGACCATCGCCGCCTTGCCGGCCGTGTGGTCTTCTTTCTTCTTGGCCTTCGCCACGAGCGGCTTGCGCCACACGATGTACGCAACGCCGAGGAAGCTCAGCGCCGTGACGCTCGCCACGAGTACGGGCGGCAAGTGCGCGATGCGATCGCCGACGTAGACCGCGACCGCCATCTTCGCCATGAACGCGATTGTCACTCCGACCATGATCGGGAGCGGCCGGTATCGCGACGACAGCACGCCGGTGGTATAGAGCAGCTTGTCGCCGGCGATCTCCGCGAGAAAAACAGCAGCGTACGTGGCGAGGAAAACGGTGATCACGGATTCTTTCCTTTCACCGGCGCGACCGGTGGTGATTGTGGCACGGCGGCGCCGTCGGTCCGTGGATCAGAAGCGCCAAAGTGAACGCCCGATCCCGTGCTTTCGACCGCCTGACCGTATCCAAAGTTCTCCGTGCGTGCGCTTCGCACCGTGACCTCGTGCCCCATTGCCTTCAACTCAGCGATGGTTGCCGCCGGGACTTTCGATTCGATCTGCACATCGCACCCGTTGAACGTACCCTTGGTGAAACGCCCGGCCTCGAGCGCCTGTTGAATGTTCATGCCGAAGTCGGCGATGTTCGAGACGAACTGGGCATGGGCCTGCGACTGATTCCACCCGCCCATGATCCCGAACCCGATGCGGGTGTCGCCCTTCTCCATGAACGCAGGGATGATCGTGTGCAGCGGCCGCTTGCGCGGCTCGATCGTGTTGGGCTGGTTGCGCTCGAGCGTGAACAGTCCGCCGCGGTTGTGCAGTACGAAGCCCATGTGGGCCGGTACGAGTCCGGAGCCGAACTCGGAGTAATTGCTCTGGATCAGCGAGACGATGTTGCCGTCCTTGTCGACGGCGGTCATGTAGATCGTTTCGCTGCCCTTGCTCTCGAGGCCGGCGAACTGCGCGGGCTCCACGCGGCACGAGGCCTTGTGCTCGTCGATCAGTTTGGCGCGCGCGTCGGCGTTGGCGGAGCCGAGGATTTGCTCAACGGGGAGTTTTGAGAAGCGCGGGTCACCGATGTATTTGAGCAGGTCCGCGTACGCAAGCTTCTTGGCCTCGATCTCGACGTGCATCGCCTTCGCACTGTGGAAGCCGTCGGCCTTGATCGGAAACCGGCCCATGATGTTGAGCATCTCTAGTGCGGCGATCCCTTGGCCATTGGGCGGAAGTTCGTACACGGTCCAGCCGCTGTAGGTGGTATGCAGCGGCGTCACCCACTCGGGCGCGAACTCTTTGAGATCCGCGGCGGTCATGGTGCCGCCGAGCTCTTTTAGTGTGGAGAGTATGGCATCCGCGGTTGGGCCGGTGTAGAACCCGCTCTTGCCGTGCGCGGCGATGCGCCGGAGTGACGCGGCGAGATCGGGATTCGAGAAGAGCTGGCCCGGTCTCGGCGCTTTGCCGTCGATCAGGTACGTGGACTTGAACGCCGCGTTTCCGGCGGGGTTGGTCTCCGCGCCGCGCCAGTTGTCCGAAATAATTTCGGAGACGGGGAAACCGTTGTCCGCGTAGTAGATCGCCGGCGCGAGGAGTTTGTCGAAACCAAACGTGCCAAACTTCGAGCGGAGCGCGTCCCATCCGGCCACCGCGCCGGGAACGATCACCGACCAGACACCGCGCTGTGGCATGCGCGTGATGTTCTTCGAGGCGAGCAGGTCGACCGTCTCGCCGGTCGGAGCCCAGCCGCCGGAGTTCAGTCCATAGAGCTTGCCCGTCTTTGCTTCGTAGACGATGGCGAACAGGTCGCCGCCGATGCCGTTCATCATCGGCTCCATGAGGCCGAGCGTGGCGTTGGCGGCGATGATCGCGTCAACCGCGTTGCCTCCCTGTTCGAGCATTTGTACGCCGGCGGCGCTCGCGAGCGGCTGGCTCGTGGCGACGATGCCGAACTTGGTCGCGACGACCGAACGGCCCGGCACGACGATGGCCGTGTCGCTGGGATCGACGCGCGGCGGGCGAGGGGCGCGGCGGACGCGGGTACTGTCACCCTGTGCGCGGGCAGTGCCCGTCGCGAGTATCAGTGCGACCGCGAACGTGGCGATCGGGAATGGCATGCGCGCGCGAAGCATTGGCGTCCTCGATGAGTCGTAGATTCAGAAAGTAGGGGCGGGTCATCCGGGGGGCAATCGCACGTTGTAGTGGGCATTCTAAAAAGACTCGCCACGGATTTCGCGGAAACGCGCGGATCGTTCTGTTCGGGCTGAGCGATCCGTGCGTTTGCGCGAAATCCGCGGCAAATTGTTTTCTTTTCTTAGCCACGGACCGATTGCCGTGTTGCGGCTGGGGCTGCTGCGAGCTAGCGTCCCAGTCGGACATGCGTTCGAACTCATTCGAAGTATCAATCCGAGCGGCGCGCGCGGTGCGAGCGGTGATCGTCGCGCTCGCCGCCGCCGCATGCACAGTCGAGCGCGCACCCGCGCCGGCCGCGAGCGGGAGTGCCGCGGTTGCGTTTGACGCCGCCGCGTGGAAGCCGCCCGCGGAAGCCGACATCCCGCACGACTCACTCGGCGCCGCGATCCGGCGTGGCCTCGCGCTGATCCGCTTTACGCCGGAGAGTCTGCCGAAGTACGTGAAGTCGAATATGCGCTGCGTGAGCTGCCACGAGAACGACGGCACGAAGGCGACGGCCGCTCCGCTCACCGGTTCACACGCGCGCTTTCCGAAGTACCTCGCGCGCAGCGGCACCGTGGTCACCCTCGCCGACCGCGTGAACTTCTGCATGACGCGCTCGCTTGCCGGAACCGCGCTGCCGGTCGACAGCCGCGAGATGGACGACATCCTCGCATATCTCGCGTTCATCTCTCGCGACGTGCCCGTCGGTCGGCACCTCGCGGCCGTCGACGGGCTCCTGCCTATGAAGGACACGCTCACAGGCGACACGTTGCGCGGGCACGGGATCTTCACGGCCACATGCGCAGTGTGCCATCAGGCTGATGGCGCGGGGAACAGTCCGATCCCGGCGCTGTGGGGTCCGCGGTCGTTCTCGATCGCCGCGTCGATGGCGCGGCATGAGCGCGCCGCGAGCTTCATTGTGCACAACATGCCGCAGACGGCGCCTGGCTCGCTGACCGCGCAGCAGGCGTTCGACGTCGCCGCGTACATTGATTCACACCCACGGCCTGACGCTCCGATGAAGGAGAATGACTGGCCCCACGGCGGCGCACCGCGCGACGTGCCGTACGCAACCAAGGGCCATGCCGCGTTCAAACCTCCGGCGCGCCTCGTTCCGCGCGCCTCCAACCACTGACCGATGCCCGATCCCGATCTTTCGGAAGTCGACGACGAATCGTCCCGTCCAGACGCCATCTCACGCCGCGACCTTCTTGCTGGCGCTGCTGGCGCGGTTGGCGGCGCGGTGCTCGCGGGACTCCCATCACTGGCCGTCGCGCAACAGGGTGCAAAAGGAGCGGCTAAGGCCGCACTGCCGGCGCCGGCGAACCCGCTGCCGCCCATCCCGGACGATCCCACTAAAGTGGTCGGCACCCCGACGGCGGCCGTCGGCACGCGCTCGCGGTTCGTCGTCGCCGTGCGGTCGCCCGCTGGCCTGATAACCGGATCGTCGTTCACGCCGCTGCAGGACCTCACGGGCACCATCACACCGGCCGACCTGCACTTCGAGCGGCACCACGCCGGAATTCCGCAGATCGACCCGGCGCGCCATTCGCTGATGATCCACGGGCTCGTGGATCACCCGACGATGTTCTCCGTCGATGATATCAAGCGCTTTCCGCAGGTCACGCGCGTGCACTTCGTCGAGTGCTCCGGTAACGGGCGTGGGGCGTACCGGGTGCCGAAGCCGGAGTCCACGCCGCAGCAGGTGGCCGGGCTGACGAGCAACTCCGAGTGGACTGGCGTCCCGGTGAAGACGTTGTTCGACGAAGTCGGCGTGCAGCCCGCTGCGAAGTGGTTCCTCGCCGAGGGGAGCGACGCCGCGATGCTCACGCGAAGCATCCCGCTGGAGAAGGCGTTCGACGACGCGATGATCGTGTGGGCGCAGAATGGCGAGCCGCTTCAACCCGCCCAGGGATATCCGCTCAGACTTCTTCTCCCGGGCTTCGAGGGAAACTGCAACGTCAAGTGGGTGCGCCGACTCGAGCTGGGTACCAAGCCGTGGATGACACGATGGGAGACGTCCGTGTACACGGACCCGCTCCCCGGCGGGAAGGCGCGCATTTTCAGCTTCGAGCTCGACGCCAAGTCGATCATTACGTCACCGACTTTTCCGAAGACGATCACCAAGGGGTGGTGGCCGGTCAGCGGGATTGCATGGAGCGGGCGCGGTACGATCACGCGCGTTGAAGTCAGCACCGACAGCGGTTCGAGCTGGTCCGACGCCACGCTGCACGGCCCCGCGCTGCCCAAGGCGCACATCCGGTTCACGCACATGTGGGAATGGGATGGTCGCGAGACCACGCTGCTCTCACGCGCGACGGACGAAACGGGCTACACACAGCCCACGCGCAGCGAGCTCATCAAGGTGCGCGGCGTCGGGACGGACTACCATTTCAACCAGATCTACGGCTGGACGGTGAAGCCGGATGGTCAGGTGTTCTACCATGGTGAAACATGACCGAAGACCGAGGACCGAAGACCGAGGACCGAGGACCGAAGACCGAAGACCGAAGACCGAAGACCGAGGACCGAAGACCGAAGACCGACGGCCGACGCCGTGCGGTCCGGTTGCTCGCGAGCGCCGTACTTCTTACGGCGTGCAGCGGCAGTTCCTCCGCCAACAAGGAGCCGCCGGGGCACTATGGGATCGGTCGCGCGGCGACGCCGGTGGAGGTCGCCGCTTGGCGAACCGAAATCGGGCCCGATGGCGCCGAGCTTCCGGCGGGGAGCGGAACCGCAGAAGCCGGCGCTGCGATCTACGCGGCAAAGTGTGCGAGCTGCCACGGCGCGAAGGGCGAGGGGATGGCGCCGTACCCCGCGCTGATTGGCCGCGACCCCAAAGGGGAGAACTTCGCGTTCTCCACCGACTGGCGGATCACGCACACGATCGGGAACTACTGGCCCTACGCGACGACCGTGTTCGACTATGTGCGCCGCGCAATGCCGCTCACGCAGCCGGGGTCGCTGAGCAACGACGAGGTCTACTCACTGACCGCGTTTCTGCTTTCAGCGAACCAGGTGATCCCAGCGGGGAGCACGCTCGACGCCGCGAGTCTTCGTGCCGTGAAGATGCCCTATGTGGACCGGTTCGTCCGGGATGACCGGAAGGGAGGGCGCGAGGTGAAGTAACCCGCGTCTCGCATCAGCGGCCTGTGACCGTTCATCGTCCTGACACGCATTAGCCACACGCCGGACGGCTCCAGCCGGTGCATGTCAACGCTCCACAAAGAGTTGGCGTACTCTTGTCACATTCCAGTCACGCTTCTAACGTTGAAGCGTCCAGACATGGGATTGCCATGTTTCGCCACCTTCAGTGTGAGGGCTCCGCATGATACATCCTCCCGTTCGCCTCCGGCTGTTGATGGCGGCGTTCATCGCCTCCGCGCTGCCAATCGCAGCACGCGCGCAGGGAACTCCGCCGGACACGTCGCAAAAGCTTCCCGGCGTGCAAGTGACGGCCTCCAAGGAGACGCCATCGGCCGGCGTCCTTCAGCAGAGCGACATCGGGCGGTTCGACGGCGTGAGCATCGTCGATCCGATGAACACCATTCCGGGCGTCTTCATGCAGACGCGCACGCCGTTTGGCGGCGCTCGCATCACGCTCCGTGGCTACTACCCGAGCACGAGCGGCAACAGCCCGAACTCGAACGGGCTCGGCTACAATGTGTTCATCAACGGCATCCCGATCACGGACGCCACGGGAACGACGATCCTCGACGACGTTGACTACTCGACGCTCGGGCGCGTCGAAGTCATCAAGGGCCCGAACTCGAGCCGCTACGGCAGCTACATCGGCGGCACCGTGAACTTCACCACCGCGCAGCCGACTGCCAACGAGAACAGCGTGAGCCAGTCGGTCCTGAGCGGTACGGATAACATGCTGCGCACCAACAGCACGCTCTCGCATTCGAAGGACGGAACGGACTGGGTGCTGAACTACGGCCACCAGGGCTACAACGGCTTCCGCGCGAATGACTTCTCCGGAAAGGAGTATGTCCGCGCCAGCGGCGACTTCCGCGCCAACAACAACAACACGATCTCGACCTACTTCTCGTACAATCGGTCGAACGAAGGACTCGCAGGCGAAATCGACACGGCGGACTTCTATAACCGGCGTGCCGTGAGCGATGCGAACTACCTGGCGAACAACTCGCACATCGCCGTCACGAGCTACTTTGGCGGCGTGGCGGACCGGTACCAGATCGGCGATCAGCTCAGCAACCAGACGTCGGTGTTCGGCAGCGGCCGGGTGGAAGACCAGCCGTTCGCGCACGGCTTCACGGACGTCAATCAGGTCAACTTTGGCGCGCGCTCCGTATTCGACTGGTTCGGCAACTGGAGCTCCGTCGGCGTCACCGGCGCGCTCGGCGCGATGGTCCAGCAGTCGAACCTCACGAGCAACGGCGTGTTCATCACGCCGGCACCGCCCTATCCGGAACGCCCGTCGGACACGCAGAACTTTGCGGTGAACAGTTCGGTCTTCACCGAGTGGACCTTCAGCTTTCCGGGGCAGTGGGCGGCGACGGTCGGCGCGAGCATGAACAACGATGTGTTCGCGACGCGCAACATGCTGAAGGCGGGCGCCGTGTTCGACACCACAACACTCGCCAAGAAATCGTTCGGCAACGTGTTCGATCCGCGCGCCTCGCTCTCCAAGACGTTCTCCAACGGCATGATGGTGTTCGGCAGCTGGAGCACGGGCTTCGCGCCGCCGCTGCTCAGTCAGATCATCGCGAACAACGGCACCGTCGACCTCACGCTGAAGCCTGAGAAAGCCACGCAGTACGAGGCGGGCGTGCAGGGCAACTGGTTCAACCATCGCCTGAGTTCGCAGCTGACGTGGTTCGATCTGGACAACACGGACAAGCTCGTGAGCCAGACCGTCGCCACCGTAACCTCCACGATCAACGTCGGCGAACAGAAGAACCAGGGCGCGGAGTTCTCGCTCGCATGGCTCGCGATCGACAACAAGGACGGGTGGCTCACGTCGCTGCGCCCGTGGGTGACCTACACCTACACGGACGCCAAGTATACGAGCTTCAAGAGCGACAACAACAACAACGCGACGACGGTTGATTTCTCCGGCAATCAGGTCGCGCGCGTGCCGAAGTCGATGTACAACATCGGCATCGACGCCGAATCACACGCCGGGTTCTATGTCAACGGGACCTACCAGTTTGTCGATAAGGTGCCGGTGACTTTCGACAACGGCGCCTGGATGAAGTCGTACGACATCGTGAGCGCGAAGGTCGGCTACGCCACCAAGATCGCGTCACACTACCTGCTCGACCTGTCTGTTGGCGGGACCAACCTGACCAACAGCACGTACTACAGCGCAATTTTCGTCGGGCCGAACTACAAAGGCCTGGCGCAGGGGCCGGACGGAGGGACGGGGGATGGGTACATTCTGCCGGCGCCGTACGGAGCCCAGATGTTCGCCAATATGAAATTGACGTACGTTTTTTAGCTCAAGGCTTATCGCTCACGGCTTGTTGCACACAGCTTGAATCCACAAAGCATGCGGCCCACAGCTTCTTCGATGAAGCTGTGGGCTACATGCTTTCAGGGCCTAGGCTGTGAGCGACAAGCCGTGAGCAGCAAGCCGTCAGCGTTTTCAAAACTTCAAGCGGCGGCCGAGGATCAATTTTATGATGTGCTGATCCCCATCCCCCGACAGCCCAAACCCATAACCAAAGTTCACCTCCCAATCCGGCGACAGATTCAAATCGATCGCCGGGTACAGCACGTGCTGCTGCAGCGCGCCCGGGGCCATCTCGGCCAATGATCCAGTCAGGCCATAGTACTCGAATCCGGCAGTGATCTTCTCCGTGAAATCCCAGGAGATCTTCACATTCGGGCTGAACGCCATCCCGCGCCATCCGGTGCCGGCGAGCGGCCCCTTGAACCACCAGTCGACCGTTGGGTTAACCGACCAGTAGAACGCGCCCATCTTCTTGTCGATGATCGGGCGGAACTCCATGCTCCACTGGCCTTCGTCGAATCCGTCCTTCACGAATCCGAATTCCGTCGAGAGGCTGAGGCCGACCGGGAGATTCCACTCCTCGGGCGCGCGGATGCGCGGACGGATGTGGCTGCCGACGTACTGCCATCCCTGGCCGGGGCCGGCGCTCGTGAAGAAGTACAAGCCGACTTCGAAGATCTTCGAGAATCCGTGCGTGATCTCGAGCGTCTCGTGCTCTTGATGGTTGGTCGGGTACACGCACTGCACCGCGACCGTGAATGTGCACGGGTCGGTCGTGCCGGACCCCGTGAAGTTGCTGTGCAGCTCAAAGAAGGTTGTGTTCTTGGCCGCGGTCTCCGAGGGGTAAACCTGGATCTCGTAGTTCGCCTGCGCGCTCAGGGAGGCGATCGGCAGGATCACGAGCGAAAGGAGGACGAGCGAAAGTTTGCGCATGAACTGTGTACGACTGGACGAAGTGATTTGTTGGCTCAAAACCATGTTCCAACGCGGATGAGAATCGCCCGCTGCCCGGTGTTCGCAATCCCCTCCTCGACGCGAATCGGTCCGACGGGCGTAGACGCCTCGAACCCCGCCCGCACCCCGCCGAACAGTTCGCCGCCCGTCGTCGCCGGCACCCGCTGCAGCACGCCGTATCCGTCCGCCACCTCGCCCGACATCACCTCCACTCTCAGGTGGAGCAATCGGTTCAGCCGTTTCCGCAGCAGGAGGCTTCCGAAGACTTCCTGCGTGCCGCGAAGCTCTCCGATCCTGAACCCGGCGAATCCATCATCGCCGCCGAGCTCGAACGTCTCCTGAATCGGGAGCCGGTTTCCCCAGCCGCCACGAAAGCGTGCAGAGATGTCGGCGTCGCCGCCGAGGCGCCACGTGTGGCCGAGATCCACGCGCGCGCGCTGAAAGTCGTAGAAGCCAAGCACTTCCACGATCGACCCAATCTGGTATTCCGACGATGCGCGGAACGCGGACGCCCGCATGCCGAACGTGCCGCGGGTGTTGCGCAACGGTTCGCGCCAGACTCGGGCGTCGAGGCCGATCTCGCCTTGCCACGTGCGCGCGCGCGGGTCCTGCTTCAGTCCCACGAAGCCAACCGCCTCGCGTGTTTCGGCTGACGGCAGTTCCCCGTCGCCGGAGAAGAGCCGGACGGCCTCGTGCTTGATCTGCGCCTCGACCGTGAACGGCACGTACGTCTTGCTCACCAGCGCGCGCCGGCGCACGAAGAAATCGGCATCCTGCTCGTACGTGCCGAGTCGCACGATTCCAACGCCTTCGGCGTCGCCGTTGAACAGCGTGCGGTCGATGCCGCCAAGCCAGAGGCGCCCCGACATGAACTGGTCGAACGCCACGCCCACGCCAAACGATCGCTGAGGTGCGGGATCGACCTGGACGTGGAAACTGACATCGCTGCCGGAGCCCGCGGGCTGCAGCCAGACGCCGCGGTACCGCTCGTGTCGGCTGATCGACGTCATGCCCGTATCGAGCTTCTCGACGTTCAGCCGTTCGCCCGGCGCAACGCCGAGTTCGTCGAGCAGGAGATCGCCGTCCACGAGACGCACGCCGGAGAATCCGACCTGCGTCACTTTCGTCGGCATGGCGACCGTGCGTTCGGCCGCCGAAAGGGGTTTGAGGCACGTGGCCTCCGCGAACGCCTTGCGGGCCGCGGCGCGCCCGATCTCGATCAGTGAATCCGTTGCCAGTCGGCTGAAGTCGAGGTCCGCGAAACCGCTCGTCGGGTTCGTGATGAGCACGTCGCGGTTCGCGGGCGTGACGGTATCCTGCAGGAAGAGCGAACTCAGCAGCACGCTCGTGATCGAGAGCGGGTCGTCAAAGGTCTTCGGGTCCGGCCCTGCGAACGGGAGCAGCGAGACCCACGCGCGCCGCGCGCCGAGATCGCGCGCGACCTGCACGGGCGCGTTGTCTGCGATGCCGCCATCCACGAGCCAGCGATCGCCGATGTGCACTGGGCGCAGCACTACGGGAATCGCGGCGCTTGCGCGCACCGCGCGCGCAAGATCGCCCGTGGATAGCACGACCGCACGGCGCGTCGCGACATCGGTGGCGACGGCGCGGAACGGAATTGGCAGGGAGTCGAAGTTGCCGCGCGCCTTGAGATTGCCGCGAAGCAGCAGCGAGGAGAGAAAGGAGTTCACCTCGCCTTCGCGGACGGCGCCGGTCTGCAGCACGTACGCTTGCTGGCCCTTTTCCCACACCGCCAGCGGACGAAGGACGCCAAGCGCGGATGAGACCTTCGGCTCGTACCGCCGGATGAGCGCTTGAATCGGCAGCGTGCGAAGCGTCGAGTCGATCTGCTTGCCGGAGTAGCCCGACGCGTACAGCGCGCCGATGATCGCGCCGATGCTCGTTCCGACGACGAGGTCAGGCTTCAGGCCGAGGCTGTCCATGACTTCGAGCACGCCGATGTGCGCATAGCCCTTCGCGCCGCCGCCCGAGAGTACGAGCGCGGTCTTCAACGGGGCGCATGTTTGCGCCTGCACGCCGCGTGTCACAAGGCTCAATGGAACGAGCAGCACGAGGAGCATACGACGCACCATCGCAAGGAGTCTAACGGGCGTCGCGC
>JBOHTH010000397.1:0-2192 GCA_050733535.1 Gemmatimonadaceae bacterium
CGCCGGTCACGCTGAACAGCGCAAATCCCGGACGCAGCACGCCCGGTTCCTCGAACGGCGTGTACGCTCCCTGAAAACTCGCTCCCACCTGCGCGAGCCAGCGCGCCTTGGGCGGCGCAACATCGACATGCGCCGCGCCCACATAGCTCGACGTGTTGAAGATTGGCGTATGGGAGTAATCGTTGCCGTCGTCCGGGTCCAGGAAGTTGGTGTAGAACCCGTGCAACACGGTGACGCTCGCACCCGCGGTCACTCCGGTCGCGAGCCGGCCATTCGCGGAGACGTCGAGCCCGTTCCTGCGGCTCTGTCCTCCGCCGATGACCGTGTTGAGCGCCGGATCGAACGACTGCTCGTTGGAGACATCCATGCGGAACAGCGTTGCGTCGACGCTCCATGCGTGGATGTCAAACTTCAGGCCGGTCTCGTAGTCCCAAACGGTCACGAACGGCAGAGTGGGATCGGTGATCACGCCGTCTGTCTGCCTGAACCCGCGCGAAACGTTTGCGAACACGCCGAAGTTCGGATGTCCGACGCCGGCGAACGGGCGCAACAGGATGCCGGTCTTCGGGGAAAAAAGTCCCTTCGCGTGCTGCGAATCGTAATACTGGCTCGTGAGAAGATTGCCTGCCGAATCCACTTGCGGCTGGTGCACGCCGGACGACAGCTGGTCGACCCGCGCGCCCACATCGAGGCGCGCGTACTTCGTGACGTCGAATCCTGCCTGAACGAACAGCCCACCGGATGTCTGATACGCCGGAGACGCGAGGACGAGCGCGGCGGAATCAACCCGGACGCCCGACGAGCTTTCCGCAAAGTTCTCGTATTTTGCATTCGTGTACCTGCCGTCGACGCCAAGCGTAACGTCGACGCCGGGCGCCGCGAACGAGAGCGCCGACGTGCCGCCAAATCCGTAGCGTGAGTCGAGCTCGCGCGTCTCGGCGCCGGTTCCCTCGGTCAGCCCGCCCAGCCCGGGCGGCGAGCTGAGCCAGAACTGCCAGAATCCCTGCTGCGCGTAGATCGTGCTGCGCCACTCGAGCGACGAGCCGAGGAACGTGCGAACGCTCACGCGCTCTTGCGCATGCCGCTTGAAACCGCCGTCGCCGAAGTTCGAGACGAAGTTGGTGTGTCCCGCGTTGTACAGCGTGGTATCGAGGAATCCAGGCGAATCGTAACTCGTGAGGTAGCCATCGATGCTCGCGTCGATCGACGTCCCCGTGCTTGCGTCATGGACGATCGCTGCGTGGAGATGGCCATACTGGTTTTCGGAGTGTGTGCGCCAGCCGTCTTCGCGGTATCCCGAGACGGCAAGGATTCCGCCGGTGGCCCCGTGATCGAAGCCGGTGATGAGGGAGCCCTGTCCCAGTCCGTACGATCCGCTGCCGACCGTGAGGTCGACTCCCTTGAAACGATTGAGCGTGCGCACGTTCACGACGCCGCTGAACGCGAAGTTTCCGTAGAGTGCGCTGGTGGGGCCCTTGACGATGTCGATGCCGCTCACGATTTGCGGCATGAGCAGGTTGACGTCGTTGTAACCCTCCGCGTGTCCGTTGATCGGTTCATTGTTCGGCACGCCGTCGATGTACAGGGCGAGATCGGTCGAGTGATCCGAGCTGAACCCGCGCACGGAGAGATCCGACGCAAAGCCCGGTCCCTGGCCTTGCTCGTGCGCTTCCAGGCCGGCGGCCTGACGAAACAGCTCCCACGGCGAATTCGTCGGCATCAACGAGAGCGTGAGCGGCGCGATATGAACGACCGTCAGCGGCTCGCTGCGCTCGACGGGCGTCGCGGTAATGGTGATCTGGCTGAGACGGGATGCCTTGAAACGGCCGGTATCGGGTTTCGCGCTCGTGGTATCTTGCGCGCTCGCGAGTGCCGGCAACACCGCGCATAGCGCGACGAGAAGTCTGATGTTCGTCTTGCGAACGAATGACATGGCGTAGGGATCCGGTTCAGTGTCGGGCAGAGGCGATGTGCACCCTGCCAGACGTCGCGCGCCGACGAGCGGCGCGCGTGAAACGCGGCCCTACGTCGTCAGGTTTGCGGCGTCGTGCTGCTCAGCGACGGCCGCCGGGGGTGCGTTCGCGAGTGGGAGGAGGAGCTGCGGGCTGGCGCGAAGCTCGATAGTTGCAGCCGGCCATTGGAGATCCGCAACTGATCCAACGAGTGCCATGAGAGACGCGCGCACAGTGGCT
>JBOHTH010000398.1:0-5840 GCA_050733535.1 Gemmatimonadaceae bacterium
CTTCGGTCTTCGGTATTCGGTCTTCGGTCTTCGGTCTTCGGTCTTCGGTCTTCGGTCTTCGGTCTTCGGTCTTCGGTCTTCGGTCTTCGGTCTTCGGTCTTCGGTCTTCGGTCCCCACGCCCAGCCAACATGTCCATCTTCGAATTCGAGGAAACCCCCGCCCAAAGCGCACGGATGCGCGTCGTCGGCGTCGGCGGTGGAGGCGGGAATGCGGTCAACCGGATGATCGAGGAAAGCCTTGGCGGCGTCGAGTTCATCTCGGTCAACACCGACGCGCAGGCCCTGCTGAATTCGAAGTCGGACATCAAAATCCAGATCGGCAAAAAACTCACCCGCGGTCTCGGCGCCGGTGCCCGTCCTGAAATCGGGCGCCAGGCGATCGAAGAGAATCGCGAGGAAGTCCTCCGAGTGCTCGCCAACTGCGAGCTCGTGTTCGTCACGTGCGGCATGGGCGGCGGAACAGGCACCGGTGCCGCGCCCGTCGTCTGCGAGCTCGCGCGCGAAGCCGGGGCGCTGACCGTCGGGATCGTGACGAAGCCATTCCTGTTCGAAGGCCGGAAGCGCATGCGTCAGGCCGACGAGGGGATCGCCGAAATGGGCAAGTATGTCGACACGATGATCGTCGTGCCGAACGAACGCCTGCTCGCCGTTGTCGGCAAGGGCATTCCGTTTCAGGACGCGCTCAAGAAAGCCGATGAAGTGCTGCTGCACGCGACGAGCGGCATCTCGACGATCATCAGCCGCATCGGGATGATCAACGTCGACTTTGCCGACGTGCGCACCGTGATGAAGGACGGCGGCGCCGCGCTCATGGGCACCGGCATCGGCCGCGGCGACAACCGCGCGATGGAAGCGGCGCAGCAGGCGATCTCCAGCCCGCTCCTCGACAACGTCTCGATTTCGGGCGCCACGGGCGTCCTGCTCAACGTTACGGGCGGTCAGGATCTTTCGATCGGCGAAGTCACGGCGATCGCGGACATCATTCACGACGCGGCCGGCGACGACGCCGAAATTATTTTCGGTGCCGTGCAGGAACCGTCCATGCAGGGCGAGATTCGCGTGACCGTGGTCGCCACGGGGTTCGGCAGGGCTCACGCGCAGTCCTCGCCATCGCATTCGCGCATGTCCACGGGCACGCCGGTGATTCCGATCGATGGCGGGCGCGCGCGGCCGGTCATCGGCAGCGCGTATCAGGGGCAGCCGGCCTCCACGGGTGGTGCGGCTCCTGCGCGCCGGGCGAATCCAGCGCCCGCGCCCGAGCGCCGTCCTCAGCCCGATCTCGACGACCTCGAGATTCCGACGTTCATTCGGAGGCAGATGGATTGACGGCGCGCACGCGCGTCGCCCTCTGGGGAGCAGGCGCGGCGGTGGCCATTCTGGCCGTCGCCGCGCTCGTGTTTCGCCCCGTCCCGGTGCCGAGTGCGCCGTCGCAGCCTGCGACGCCCCCGACGCCAGCGGGCGCGTGGACGACGCTCGACACACTCGACAAAGGCGAATCGCTCGCGGCGGTCCTCGCGCGCGGCGGCCTCGGCGGGACCGACCAGACCGCCGCGATTCGCGCGGCCACGGGGATCGACCCTCGCAAGATCCCCGCCGGCATGCAAGTGCGCTTCAGTGGCGACAGCACCAACGGCACTGATCCGCGCCCGACGGACGTCGCGCTCCTCCTCTCTGCTGACCGCACACTGCACCTGGTGCGGGCGGGCGACGCGTGGTCGTCGCGCGAGGAGCGCACGCCCTGGACCACCGACACGCTCGTGATGCACGGCGTGGTGCACTCCAATCTCTATGACGCCGTGAACGCCGGGTCCGGGGACCTGCTCACGAAAGGGGCCCGCGCCGAGCTCGCCTGGACCATCGCCGACATTTTTGAATACCGCATCGACATGAGCCGGGAACTGCGCGACGGCGACGCGGTGCGCGCGGTGTTCGAGCGGTCGCGCTCACCGTCGGGATTGGTGCGGATCGGCGCGATTCTGGCGGCAGGCCTCGAGCGGGGCGGGGCGGAGCTGCAGGCGATCCGGTTCGAACCGGCTGGCGACAGCCATGCGGACTATTACGACCAGGACGGGCGATCGCTGCGCTCGAGTTTTCTGCGAGCGCCGCTCTCGTTCCGCCGCATCTCCAGTGTGTTCGGCATGCGCGAACATCCAATTCTCGGCGTTGTGCGCGAGCATACCGGCACGGACTACGCCGCAGCGATCGGAACGCCCGTGCGCAGCGTCGCCGACGGCGTGGTGGTCTTTGTCGGGCCGCACGGCGGGTATGGGAACAGCATCGACATTCGCCATCCGAACGGGTTCGTCACGCGCTACGGGCACATGCGCGGGTTCGCATCAGGCATTCGCAGGGGCACACGCGTCACGATGGGCCAGACGATCGGGTACGTGGGCGTCACCGGGCTCACCACCGGACCGCATCTGCATTTCGAGGTGATCGTGGCAGGTGTGCCGCGCGACCCACTCAAGGCGCTGAAGGCCACCGCCGGTCCGCCGCTCGCCACGGGCGAGCTTGCGGCGTTCGATCGAATCCGCCACGCGGCGCTCGCAGAGCTCGATGAGCCCGCTGGAGCACTGAAGCCCGTGGCGGCGACCGGGCACTAACGCCGTTCGGGCGCCCGCGATAACCGTGCGCCGCGCGTAGTTTATACCGATGCTCATCTGGATTTTCGCCCTCGCCGCCGGGTCGGCACTCGCGTTCGTGCAATACCGGTTCGGCGGTGCCGCGAACGCTCCGGTGCCGCGTGCGCTGCGCGGCGTGGCCCTCGTCATCGTGCTCGCGCTGCTGTTCGATGCGCCCGGCGGACCTTCGCGGCGCGTGCGCCCTTATGCGGCCCTCGACGCGTCGGCCAGCTGGGTCGCCTCGGGTGACACCGCGCTCTGGCGCCGCGCCGTCCAGAGCGCCGACTCGGTCGGAGCGGACACGCTCCTGCTCGTCGGTGACTCGGTGCGTGCCGGTCGTGCTCCGGCGACGCCGGCCGACCGCGCGACGCGCGTGGCGCCGCTTGTGGAGCGCGCGCTCGGCGCGGGGCGCGCCGCCATCTTCGTGACCGACGGCCGCGTGGACGATCCCGAGCGACTCGCGGACCTCCCGGCCGGGTCGCGCGTTGTCACGCTCGACGGCGTGGCGCGGCTGGACGCGGGGGTCGCCTCCATGGACGGCCCCTCGGCGGCAGTCGTCGGCGATACCGTCGAGTTCAACACCGTGATCGTCGCCGGCGGGGCAGGGTCCCACGCTGGGCGGATCGCGCTCATGCAGGGAGCCGCGACGCTCGCCACCGCCACGGTGGACGCGCTGGCGCCGTACGAGGAGCGCACGGTTCGGCTGCGCACGCAGATCGGCGGCGCGCCCGGTGCGCGTCTTTTCCGCCTCGTGCTCGCGACCGACAGTGACGCGCTTGCCGCCAACGATACGCTGGCGTTCACGCTCGACGTCGCGCGCGGCGCGTCGGCGGTGTTCGCCTCCTCAGCGCCCGATGAAGATGCGCGCTACGCGCTCGAGGTCCTGCGCGGCACGCTCGCGGTGCCGACCCGCGGATATTTTCGCATCGCGCCGGGTCGCTGGGTGCAGGACGGCTCGCTCAAAGCCGTGCCGGAGGACGAAGTCCGCCGCGCGGTGGCCGAGGCGCCGCTCGCGATTTTGCACGGCGACACCGCGGTGTTCGGTCCACCTCGCGCGCTCACGCGCGGCGCGCTCGCGCTCATCGCACCCGTGCCGAAGGGCGACGACTTCTACGCCACCGGTGCGCCGCCGTCGCCGTTGCTCGCCGCGCTGAGCGGCCTTCCGTGGGACTCGCTGCCGCCCGTCGAAACGGGTCCGGCGGCGCGCGATGCCGACTGGGTCGCGGTGACGGCACGGCGCGCGCGCCGAATGGATGAGCGTCCCTTGGTGTCCGGAAGCTCGAAGCCGCGCCGCGTGGTGATCGTGAGCGCGGCCGGCCTCTGGCGCTGGAAGTTCCGGGGCGGCCGGAGCGCCGACGCCTTTACCGCCGTGTGGGGGTCGATCTTCGACTGGCTCACCGGTGACCAGACCGACGCACGCGCGGCGCACCCGGCGACACCGTGGCTCCGATCAGGTGAACCCGTGCGCTGGCGCCGCGGCAGCCCGCGCGATTCGATCGCGACGGTCGTCGTTCGCGCGAGCGGCGCTGCGCGGGCGGACACGCTTCGCTTGCGGTTCGCGGGCGAAACGGGGGTCGCCGAGACGCCGCCGCTGGCGCCGGGAGTCTACGAGACCCATACGGCGGGAGGCGACGGCCTCCTGGCGGTGAACGCATCGGCGGAATGGCTGCCGCGCCGGCCGTTGGTCCGGTCCGGAGAGGTCGGCACCGCGCCGGCGGCCGACCGCGCGCCGCGCGCGCGCACGCTCTGGTGGCTGTACGCCCTCGCCATCGCGGCGCTCTGCGCGGAGTGGGTGCTCCGCCGCAAGGTCGGACTGCGGTGAGCGCGCCGAAGGGGCGCGGCCGTGTGGTCGCGCCGAAGAAATCCCTCTGGCAGCGCATCAAGGACGTCGCGCTCACCGATGTCGCGGTGTTCGCGCGCGGCGGCGTCGACGCCGGGTCGCTCGAGCGCCTTGAGACGCTGCTCATCGAGTCGGACTTCGGCGTGCGCGTTTCGTCGCGGCTCGTCGCGGACATAGAGCAGCGCGCGCGGCGCGGCGAAATCAAGTCAGCCGCGGATTTCGAGGACGCGCTTCGCGGGGCGGTCGCGGCTGCGCTCACGAACGGCAGCAGCGATCCCGCGCTCATCCACGCGGATGGGAAACCGACCGTGATACTTGTGCTCGGCGTGAACGGTGCCGGGAAGACGACGTTCATCGGCAAACTGGCGACGCGGCTGAAGCGCGAGGGCAAGCAGGTGCTCGTCGCGGCCGGCGACACGTTTCGTGCCGGTGCCGTTGATCAGCTCCGCGTCTGGGCCGAGCGCGCCGGCGTGGAGTTTGTCGCCGGAGCGAGCGGCGGCGATCCAGCCGCGGTTGCGTTCAGTGCGATTGACGCCGGAGTGACGCGCGGTGCCGATATCATCATCATAGACACGGCGGGCCGCCTGCACACGAGCGATGATCTCATGGAAGAGCTGCGAAAAGTCGCGCGCGTGATCGCCAAGCGACTGCCGGGTGCGCCGCACGAGTCATTGCTCGTGCTCGACGGCACGATCGGCCAGAATGCCATCGCGCAGGCGTCGACGTTCGCGGCAGCGGTCCCCGTGACCGGAATCGTGGTGACGAAACTCGACGGCACGTCGAAGGGCGGGGTGATCGTCGCGGTGCACGAGGCACTCGACGTGCCGGTGAAGTTCGTCGGTGTCGGCGATGGCGCGGACGATCTGCGCCCGTTCGATCCAGCGCGCTTCGCCTCGGAGCTGTTCGACCGGTGACGACCCGGTGACCGTGCGAAGGGCCGGTCAGTCCCGCGGGTCCGACCGCGCGGGCGGCCCGCCCTCGCGGTCGCTCGATACCGCCGTCACCTATCTGACCGGAGTCGGGCCCGCCCGCGCCGACGCACTGCGGCGCCTCGGCATCTTCACCGCGCGCGACCTGTTCCTGCACATCCCGCACCGCTACGAAGACGCGAGTACCGTCACCGCGATCTCCCGCCTGCGCATCGGCGATGACGCGACCGTGATCGGCACCGTGATCTCCAAGGGCGTAATCCCCACGCGGAAAGGACTGCGCGTCTTCCAGGCCGTGGTCCAGGATGCGAGCGGGCTGATCGAAGCGTCGTGGCCCGGCCAGCCCTTTCTCGATCGCGTGATCAAGAAGGATGATGTCCTCCTGCTGAGCGGGCCGGTGCGTTTTTTCCACGGACGCGTGCTCGCGCCGCGGGAGTTCGTGAACCTCGG